>CAIUGQ010000377.1 GCA_903898725.1 uncultured Burkholderiales bacterium
ACGGGGACCGACACGGGGACCGACGCGGGAACCATCGTGGAGGGCGCGCGCAACGCGCGGCGAGGACGGTGAACTCGACCGGTTATACGCCGGCGATCGGTCGCGGTCGAGCCGAGGCGCGATCCGCGTACTTGCACGGGCATGCGTCCATGATCTAACGTCGCGCTTTGCGGCGTCTCCCCCGGATGCCGGATTCCACTTCGCTCAAGGAGCCTCACCGTGTCCCTCTCCACGCTGTTCAAGCGCGGTGCGCTGGGTCTCGCAGCCGCAGCGGCGATCGTCGCCGCCGTGCCGGCGCATGCCCAGTCCAACGTGCTGCGGGTCGTGCCCCACTCGAACCTCGCGGTGCTCGACCCGATCTGGACGACCGCGTACATGAGCCGCAACCACGGCTACATGATCTACGACACGCTGTTCGGCACCGACGAGAAAGGGCAGATCAAGCCCCAGATGGTCGACACCTGGACCATCAGCCCGGACAACCGCCTCTACACGTTCAAGCTGCGCAAGGGCCTGCTCTGGCACGACGGCACGCCCGTCACCGGCGAGGACGTGATCGCGTCGATCGGCCGCTGGGGCAAGCGCGACGCGATGGGCTCGGCGCTCATGCAGTTCGTCTCGCGCATGGACTCGCCCGCGCCCGACACCTTCCGGATCTTCCTCGGCGAGGCCTGCGGCTTCGTGCTCGAGGCGCTCGGCAAGCCGGGCTCCTCGGTGCCGTTCATGATGCCCAAGCGCGTGGCCGACACCGATCCGTTCAAGCAGATCGAGGACTACACCGGCTCCGGCCCGTACGTCTTCAAGCGCGACGAATTCAAGCCGGGCGACAAGGCGGTCTACACCAAGTTCGACAAGTACGTGCCGCGCAGCGAGCCGCCGTCGGGCACCACGGGCGGCAAGCGCGTGTTCGTCGACCGCGTCGAGTGGAACCTCGCGCTGCGTGACGCGCAGGCCCAGCTCGCGGCCCTGCAGAAGGGCGAAGTCGACATCATCGAGGCACTCGGGTTCGACTTCTACGAGGCGGCCAAGAAGGACACCTCGATCCAGATCCCGACCTACTCGAACATCGGCCTGCAGTACATGGCCCGCTTCAACCACCTGCACAAGCCCTTCGACAATCCGAAGGTGCGCCAGGCGGTCATCGCCGCGTTCGCCCAGGAGCCGTTCCTGCGCGCGCAGGTCGGCGTGAAGGAGCTCTACAAGCCCTGCTACTCGATGTTCTACTGCAACACGCCGTACGGCACGACGGCGGGCAGCGACATCCAGGCCAAGGGCGGCATGCGCAAGGCGCAGGAGCTGCTCAAGGAGTCGGGCTACGACGGCACGCCGATCGTGGTCATGAAGCCCACCGACCTCGCCTCGATCCAGAAGCTGCCCGACGTGGCCGCGCAGCTGCTGCGCCAGGCCGGCTTCAAGGTCGACCTGCAGGCGATGGACTGGCAGACGCTGGTCGGACGCCGTGCGAAGAAGGACGCGCCGGACAAGGGCGGCTGGCACATGTTCCTGACCGCCTGGACCGCGCACGACATCTGGAGCCCGATCTCGAACCCGACGATGGACACCCGCGGCGAGAAGTCGGTGTGGTTCGGCTGGGCGACGGACGACAAGCTGCCGGCGCTGCGTGACCAGTTCATGCGCGCCACCGACGAGCCGACCAAGAAGAAGCTCGCCGACGCGATCCACACGCGCGCCTTCGAGATCGGCACGCACGCGGCCCTGGGCGAATATCAGCAGCCGATGGCCGCACGCAAGAACATCAGCGGCTTCTTCATCCACAACGGCAACATCTACTGGAACCTCAAGAAGGATTGAGTCCGCACTGAAACCCCAGCGGGGCCGGCACGACCGGCCCCGCGTCTTTTCGTGGATGTGTGATGCTCGCGTTCCTTGGGCGCCGACTGCTGGCGACGATTCCCGTTCTCCTGATCGTCTCGGTGCTGGTCTTCCTGCTGCTCCGGCTCACGCCGGGCGACCCCGCGGCGATCCTCGCCGGGGACCAGGCCACCACCGAGCAGATCGCGCAGATCCGAGAGAACCTCGGTCTGAACCGGTCGATTCCGGAGCAGTACCTGATCTGGCTGGGTCACATGCTCCAGGGCGACCTCGGCCAGTCGTTCTACTACAAGACCGAGGTCGTCACGCTGATCGGTCAGCGGATCGAGCCGACGTTGTCGCTCGCGCTGATCACCATCGTGGTGGCGGTGCTGGTGTCGGTCCCGCTCGGCGTGCTCGCCGCCTGGCGGCACGGCGGATGGCTCGACCGCGGCCTGATGGCGTTCTCCGTGCTCGGCTTCTCGATCCCGGTGTTCGTGCTGGCCTACCTGCTGATCTGGCTGCTGTCGATGCGCCTGGGCTGGCTGCCGGTGCAGGGCTACGTGCGCCTGTCGAACGGCGTCGGCCCGTGGCTGTACCAGCTGCTGCTGCCCGCGATCACGCTGTCCGTGATCTACATCGCGCTCATCGCGCGGGTCACCCGCGCCGCGGTGCTCGAGACGCTCGGCGAGGACTACATCCGCACCGCACGCGCCAAGGGCCTGCCCGAGACGAAGGTGCTGCTGCGCCATGCGCTCGCCAATGCCGCCGTGCCGATCATCACCGTGATCGGCATCGGCATCGCGCTGCTGATCGGCGGCGTGGTGGTCACCGAATCGGTCTACGCGATCCCGGGGCTCGGGCGGCTGACGGTCGACGCCGTGCTCGCGCGCGACTTCCCGACCATCCAGGGGATCATCCTGTTCTTCTCCTTCGTGTACGTGTTGGTCAACCTGCTGGTGGACCTGTCCTACGTGTTCTTCGACCCGCGCATCCGGTACTGAGACCATGGCGACCCCGCTCCCCCAGGACGATCCGTCCCTCTCCGTCGAGGCCGCGACCGTCGTCGAACGGCCGTCGACCTGGCAACGGGTCAAGCGCAACGGCTCGGTGCGCATCGGCGGCATCGCGCTCGCGATCCTGGTGCTGATCGCGTTCGCCGCGCCGTGGATGGGGACGGTCGATCCGTCGCTGTTCGACCCGGCGAGCCGGGACCTGCTGCCGGGCAAGGCCGGCGAGATCACCGATCTGGACGGCAACACCTTCGAGCACACGTTCCGCTTCGGCTCCGACAGCTTCGGGCGAGACATCTACAGCCGCGTGATCTACGGCACGCGGGTGTCGCTGGTCGTCGGGCTGGCGACCGCGGTCGTCGCCGTGGCCTTCGGCGTGCTGCTCGGGCTGTGCGCGGGCTATCTGCGCTGGCTCGACGGCCCGCTGATGCGCGTGATGGACGGCATCATGTCGATCCCCGCGATCCTGATCGCGATCGCGCTGGTCGCGCTGTGGCGCGGCAGCCTGCTCACGGTGGTGATCGCGATCGCGATTCCCGAGATACCGCGCGTCACGCGGCTCGTCCGATCGCTGGTGCTGACCGTCCGGGAGGAGCCGTACGTCGAGGCCGCGATCTCGCTGGGCACCCCGACCTGGAAGATCATGCTGCGCCACATCCTGCCGAACACGACCGCGCCGCTGATCGTGCAGGGCACGTTCATCGCCGCCTCCGGCATCCTCGTCGAGGCGATCCTCTCGTTCCTCGGCGTCGGCCTGCCGCCGGACATCCCCACCTGGGGCAACGTGATGGCCGAGGGCCGCTCGCAGTTCAACGAGTTCCCGCACAACATCCTGTTCCCCGGGATCTTCCTGGCGATCACGGTGCTCGCGGTCAACATCCTGGGCGACGGGCTGCGCGACACGCTCGATCCGAAGATGGCGAAGCGGGCATGAGCGGCGGACCCGGGAAGGACCGGCGCGCGGCCACCGGAGACGGGCCGATCCTCGAGATCCGCAACCTGACGGTCGCGCTGCCGGGCGGCGCCGACCGCAAGGCGGCCGTGCGCGACGTGAGCTTCACCGTCGGCCGCGGCGAGACGCTGTGCCTGGTCGGCGAGTCCGGCTCGGGCAAGTCGGTGATCGCCCAGGCGGTGATGGGCCTGCTGCCCAAGCAGCTGCCGGTCGAGGCCGGCACGATCCTGCTGCAGGGCGAGGACGTGACCCGTGCGAGCAACGCGCGGCTGCGCGAACTGCGCGCGACCCGGATGTCGATGATCTTCCAGGAGCCGATGACCGCGCTGAATCCGGTCATGACCTGCGGCGACCAGATCGACGAGGTGCTCGCCGAGCACACCGACCTGTCGGCCGCCGACCGCAGGAAGAAGGTGCTCGACATCATCCGCGAGGTGCTGCTGCCCGATCCGGAGCGCATCGTCGCGAGCTACCCGCACCAGCTGTCGGGCGGGCAGCGCCAGCGGATCGTCATCGCGATGGCGCTGGTGCTCGATCCGGTGCTGCTGATCGCCGACGAGCCGACCACCGCGCTCGACGTGACCACCCAGGCGCAGATCCTGAAGCTGGTGCTCGAGCTGCAGGCGCGGCACGGCACGGGCGTGCTGTTCATCACGCACGACTTCGGCGTGGTGGCCGAGGTCGCGCATCGCGTGGCAGTGCTGCGGCTCGGCGACATGGCCGAGATCGGCCCGAAGGAGCAGGTGCTCAAGCGGCCGACGCACGACTACACCAAGATGCTGATGGCGTCGGTGCCGACGCTGAACGTGCCGCACCGCACGCTCGACGACACCGCGCCCGTGGTGCTCAAGGTCGCGGGCCTGTCGAAGACCTACGACTCCAAGTCGTGGTTCGGCAAGCGCCGCGTCGTGCACGCCGCCCAGGACGTGTCCTTCGAGATCCGCCGTGGCCGCACCCTCGGCATCGTCGGCGAGTCCGGCTCGGGCAAGTCGACCGTCGCCCGCTGCGTGGTGCGGCTGATCGACCCGAGCGGCGGCCAGGTGCTGCTGTCGGGCACCGACATCGCCAAGACGCCGCACGGCGCGCTGCGCTCGCTGCGCGACAAGGTGCAGATCGTCTTCCAGGACCCGTACCGCTCGATGAACCCGCGGCGCACCGTCGCCGAGGCGATGATCGAGGGGCCGATGAACTACGGGGTCTCGCATGCCGACGCGATGGCCCGTGCCCGCTCGCTGCTCGAACTGGTCCGCATGGACGCCTCCGCGCTCGACCGCTATCCGCACCAGTTCTCCGGCGGGCAGCGCCAGCGGATCTGCATCGCGCGTGCGCTCGCGATGGAGCCGCAGCTGCTGATCGCCGACGAGGCGGTGTCGGCGCTCGACGTGTCGGTGCAGGCGCAGGTGCTTCGCCTGCTGGCCGACATCCGCGAGCGGCTGAACCTGGCGATGCTGTTCATCACCCACGACCTGCGCGTGGCCGCGCAGGTCTGCGACGATGTCGTGGTGATGTCCCAGGGCCGCGTAGTCGAGTACGGCCCGGCGGCGCAGGTCTTCCGGGAGCCGCGGCACGAGTACACGAAGGCGCTGTTCGAGGCGGCGCCGGGCAAGGGATTCCAGTTCGGGACTGCGGCTGCGGCCGCATGACCCCGGACCGACGGACATCAGGACAGACGTGACGACCATCCAGTGGGTGAGCGCGACGATCTTCGCGATCGCGCTCGTGCATACCTTCTCCACCAAGTTCTTCGAGAAGCTCGCGCACAGCCAGCCGAACCATGCGGGCGTCTGGCACCTGCTCGGCGAGGTCGAGATCGTCTTCGGGTTCTGGGCGATGGTGCTGATCGCCGCGATCGCGATCGTCGGCAGTTCGACCCAGGCCACCGACTACCTCGACTCACGGAATTTCACCGAGCCGATGTTCGTGTTCGCGATCATGGTGATCGCCGGCACGCGTTCGATCCTGCAGTGGTCGCGAGCGGGCGTGGTCGCGATCGCGCGCTTCGTGCCGATGCCGGGTGCGATCGGCTTCTACTTCACGACGCTGGCGGTCGTGCCGCTGCTCGGCTCGCTGATCACCGAGCCCGCGGCGATGACGCTCGCCGCGCTGATGCTGCGCGACCGGATCTTCGCGGCCGGCGTCTCGAACCGGCTCAAGTACGCGACGATCGGCGCGCTGTTCGTCAACGTCTCGATCGGCGGCACGCTGACCTCGTTCGCGGCGCCGCCGGTGCTGATGGTGGCCGCGAAGTGGCAGTGGGACTCGATGTACATGCTGACCCACTTCGGCTGGCGTTCCGCGATCGCGGTGACCTTCAACGCGCTGGTGGTCTCGATGCTCTTCCGGACCGAGCTCGCGAAGCTGCCGCGCAAGGTCGAGGTCGCCGGCGACGCGGTGCCGTTCTGGGTGGGCGCGGTGCACGCGCTGCTGCTGTTCGGCGTGGTCGTGCTGGCCCACCACCCGGCGGCCTTCATGGGGCTGCTGCTGCTGTTCATGGGCATCGCGACCGCCTACCCGCAGTACCAGGACCGTCTGATCCTGCGCGAGGGGCTGCTGGTGGCCTTCTTCCTGGCGGGCCTGGTGGTGCTCGGCGGGCAGCAGCAATGGTGGCTCGAGCCGCTGCTGCACAGCATGAACGAGACCACGGTCTACTTCGGCGCCACGGCGCTGACGGCGATCACGGACAACGCGGCGCTGACCTACCTGGGGTCTCAGGTCGAGGGGCTGTCCGAGCCGTTCAAGCAGGCGCTGGTGGCGGGCGCGGTGACCGGCGGCGGCCTGACGGTGATCGCCAACGCACCGAACCCGGCGGGGTTCGCGATCCTTAGGGGTCACTTCGACGACGGCGCGATCTCGCCGCTGGGGCTGTTCGCGGCGGCGCTGCCGCCGACGATCGTGGCGATCATCGCATTTCGGGTGTTGTGAGCGGCGAGGTTCGGGTCGACCGGGGCGGGATGCTTCGGCGATCAGCCGGACTCGTCTACGGCGAGCACCGCGGTCGTCGAAGCGGGACGCGCGGCGGGGTCGTTCACGGCTTCGGTCAGTTCTCGCGGATCCAGGTCTGGGTGCGGCCCAGCGTCGGGATGCCGATGTAGCCGCGCAGCTCGAGCTTGCGGCCGGCCTCAGCCAGCTTGAGCTTCGCCTTGTAGAGCTTGCCGTTGTTCGGGTCGAGGATCTCGCCGCCGGTCCATTCCTCGCCCTCCTTCTTCAGGCCGGTGAGGATGGTCATGCCCTGCACCGGCTTGTCCTTGCGGGCATCGGTGCACTTGTCGCAGACCGCGTCGGCCTTGTCGGTCAGGATCTTCTCGATCCGCCCGACCAGCGCGCCCGCGGCCTCCTCGATCCGGATCAACGCGGTGGGCTTCTTCGTCTCGTCGTCGATGCTCTTCCAGAGACCGACCGGCGAGCCGGTCGGCTGGGCGAATGCGGCGCTCGCGAGCGGACCGGCCGCGAGCGCGGCCAGGGTGGCGCCGACGGCGGCGCTGCGGAGGATCGTGCACATCGTGTGTCTCCTGGAGAACGGTGTGTCGTGGGGCTCGGGGTGTGTCGTGGGGCTCGGGGTGCGTCGTGGGGCTCGGGGTGCGTCGTGGGGCGTAGGCGCGGTCGGCGATGGACGATGCGGCGCGGGACCACTCGGTGCTCGAGAAGTACCGTGACCGGCTGCTCGAGCACGATGTCGGCTGGACCACACCGCGCCACTCACCCCGCGCGCATCTCCCCCAACCCCTCCTCGATCGTCACGATCGGCACATACCCGAGCTCGGTACGCGCCTTGGTGGTGTCGATCGTGCAGTCGAGCGTCAGGAACCAGTGCGCCAGCCGGGTGATCGGCGGTGCGCCGGGCAGCGGCAGCGCCTTCCAGACGGCCTCTCCGCCGATTCGCACCGTCGAGGCGACCCAGCCCGGGATCTGCGTGGCCGGGACCTCGACGCCTTGGGTCTCGAGGAGTCGGGAGATGAACGTTCTGAACTGGACGGGCGGCCCGTCGGTCACGAAGTACGCGTGGCCCGCTCGCCCCACTCGGCCGGCCAGGACGATGCCTTCGACCACGTTGCGCACATGGGTGGTCGCCGTCAGATGGCGTCCGCCGTCGACCCACTTCAGTCGACCGGAGCGGGCGGCGCGGACGAGCTCGGGGAGCAGGTTGGTGTCGCCCTTGCCCCAGACGAGCCGCGGCCGCACGACGACGGTCTCGAAGACGCCCGGTTCGTTCGCCGCGACGACCGCGATCTCGGCGCGGGCCTTGGAGGCGCTGTACGGCACCGGCGAGTCGGGTGCGAGCGGATAGGTCTCGTCGACGTCGACCAGCGGCTGGCCGTGCATCAGCGCGGCCTCGGTCCCGACGTGCACGACCCGCGCGACCCCGGCGGCGCGTGCCGCCCGAAGGACGTTGGCGGTGCCCCGGACGTTGGCCTCCTCGAAGGCCTCCGGACGGCCCCAGTCGTCGGCCAGCGCGGCGCAATGGACGACGAGGCTCGCGCCCTGCATCGCCGTCCGCATCACCTCGACGGACGCGAGGTCACCGAGTGCGGCCCGCGCGCCGAGCGACTCGACGCGCTCGACGGCCGCTTCGGATCGGGCGAGCGCCCTGACGACGGCGCCGCTCTGCACGAAGCGCTGGATGACGGCCCCACCGACGAAACCCGATCCGCCGGTGACGAAGACGGTGACGCTCATGGTGCTGCTCCTTCAAGGGCTGCGATCGGTGATCGCCGCCCACACCTCGGCCGACGCCATCGGCAGACGCAGGGCGGCGGGATCGGCCAGCAGGGTCTGCATGCGGCCGTTCATCGGCGCCGCCGCGCCACAGCGCGCGGCGAGCCGCAGCACCTCGCCGCACAGCGCGTCGGTCTCGGGCGGGCGGCCTCGGGCCAGGTCGTCGGCCATGCTGGAGCGGGCCGCCGCGTCGATGCGCAGCATGCGCGCCGCGAGGCGGCGGAACACCGGCGTCGGCAGGCGCAGCACGATCGGCAGCCAGCGCGGGGGCAGCGCAGTGACCCGGGCCGGCTCGATGCCGGCCCGGCGCAGCACGCCCAGGGCCTCCTCGATCAGCGCCGCGAGGCAGCGGCGGTAGCCGCGATCGAGCAGCTCGGTGCGCAGAGGCAGGCCGGACAGCGCATTGACGGGGTTGTTCAGGTTCAGCAGCAGCTTGCCCCACTGCACCGGCACCAGGTCGGCATGCAGCGCCAGCGGCAGCCCGGCTGCGCGCAGTGCCGGTAGCCAGGGGTGCAGCACCGGATCGTCCTGCGCGGCGAGCATGCCGTCCGTGCCGCGGTGCAGGTGGCCCGGCGCCAGCTCGACGACGTTGAAGGGCACCATGCCCGGCACCACCCGCAAGCCCGGCGCGTGCGCCGCCGCGATCGCGGCGTTGGAGATGCCGTTCTGCATCGACACCACCAGGCTACCCCTCGGCAGTCGCTCGCCGAGCGCTCGGGCCGCCTCGGCGGTGGCACCGCTCTTCACGCACAGCAGCACCAGCGCCGGCTGGGCGCCGACCGGCACCTCGGTGGCCAGACACAGGCGCTCGGCAGGCAGGCGGCGCTGCCCGCCGTCGAGGTCGCTGAGCGTGAGGCCGTGGGCGCCGAGCGCCTCCAGCATCCTCGGTCGGCCGACGAACAGCACCCGCGCGCCCGCCGCGGCGAGCCGCCCGCCGAGGTAGCCGCCGATGCTGCCGGCGCCCATCACCAGCACCGGGCCGGGAAAGCCGGCCGGCGGCGAGGACGTCGGGTCTGACTGCGGCGCCGGTTCGGCCGGCGCCGCAGCGGGCCACACGGTGGTCACGCGGCGGCCGGCCGGCGCGTGGTGTGTCGCGGCATCGCGCCGAGACGCGTCTGCACGGCGTCGCGCAGCGGCCGGCGCAAGCCCAGCATAAAGCCGATCTCCGCCGTGACGAAGAGCGGACCGATCAGCAGCCCCATGACGTCGTCGACGAAGGCGGGCTTGCGGCCTTCGAACGCATGGCCGATGAACTGGATGATCCAGCCGACGACGAACAGGCCGATGCCCCAGCCGAGCCACTGGGCGGTCGGCAGCGCCGCGGCGACCTGGCCCGCCCAGAGGCTCAGCCCGAGCAGCCCGCCCATCACCGCGCCGTAGCGCACGTCTAGCCGCAGGTAGTACACAGTGGTCGCGACGACGGCCGCCAGCGCCGGGCTGAGCGCGATGCCGCCCACCTCGAGCAGCACCGGCCGGGCCAGCAGCACGGCCATCGCGACGACGATCATGGGGACACCGATGCAGTGCGTGGCGAGGTTGCGGCCGTCACGGTGGTAGTCGGCGTACCGGGTCAGCTGGTCCGTCAATGTGCGCAAGGGGGACTCCGAAAGGGACGATCGCATCGCGTCGCATCTTGCGCCGGCGGGCGCGCCGAAGTCTGTCGGTCAGCCGACGATTGCCGCGCGCGGCGGGGATGGTCTACGCTCCTGCGGCGCCGGCGAGCCGGCCTGCATCGCTCCGGCGTTCCCGCCGACCTCCACTCCCGTTCCCGATGCCGCACAGCCCGCGCACTGCCCACGCCCCCGATGCCGACGAGATCGCGCGCTTGCGCACGCTGCTCGCGCGGGGCCGCTGGTTCGGCGCGCTGCCGCAGCCGCTGCAGGCGGCCCTGCTCGGCGCGGCGCGGTGGCGACGGCTGGATGCCGGTACGCGGCTGTTCGCGCGCGGTGACCCGGACAGCGGGCTGTACTGCGTGGTCGAAGGCGTGGTGCGCATCGGCAGCACCACGGCGGAGGGGCTGGAGGCGGTGCTCAGCCAGATGGAGACGGCGCAGTGGTTCGGCGAGATCGCGCTGTTTGACCGCGGCCCGCGTACCCACGATGCCGATGCGGTGGTGGCGTCCCGGCTGCTGTGGGTGCCGCGCGAGCGGCTCGAGGACCTGATCGCCGACGAGCCGCTGTGGTGGCGCCACTTCGGCGAACTGCTGGCCGAGAAGATCCGTGCGGTGTTCGCCGGCATGGAACAGCTGGCGCTGCTGCCCGCGTCGGCGCGCATCGCCCGCCGGCTGCATGCGATGGCCGACGGCCACGGCATGATGGCCCCGGGGGCGGAGCGCTTGCGCATCAGCGTCAACCAGGCGCAGCTGGGCGCGATGCTGTCACTGACTCGGCAGACCGTCAGCGAGGTGCTGCGTGATTTCGAGGTCCGCGGCTGGCTGCGCCGCCACTATGGCGAGGTGGAACTGCTGGACATCGAGGCGCTGCGGCAGGTCGGCGACGTGACGGCCTGAGGATCGGCGTCGCGTCCGTCCCCGAGGGCTCGCCTCGGCATGCAGCTCGGCGCGGCTCTCCGCGTACCCTGCGAAGCGTGTGAGGTCGACACGCTCACGCAAGAGAAAAGCCCGCCGATCGCGAGATCGACGGGCCCTTCCGGTTCAGGAGCGCGGCGTGCCGAGCACGCCTCCGATCACTTCGTCATCGTGATCGACGAGAAGTTCTGGAACCAGTTCTGCGCCTGCACGAAGCCCTTCACCTTCGGGCTCATCGCACGCGCGTTCACGTCGTGCGTGACCATCACGAAGAGCTGGTCCTCGACGAACTTCTCGTGCAGCTTCTGCAGCGCCGCCGTCTGCGCCGGCGCCTCGAACGCGTTCTGCGCCGAGGTCAGCAGCGCGTCCATCTCCTTCTCCTGGTACCAGCCCCAGTTCGTCCCCTTCGGCGAGACCAGGTCCGACTTCACGTGCCGCACGAAGGCCGTGAACGGGTCCTGGATGAAGTAGCTGTAGTTCAGCGCCACCGCACCCCGGTTGGCCGCGTCCTTCGCACCGCCCCGCCATGCGCCGAGCAGCGCGTTCCACTCGAGCACCTCGAGGTCGACCTTGACGCCGACGTCACGCAGGTTCTGCTGCAGGAACTCGTTCATCGGGATCGGCTGCATCATCCCCGAGCCGGACGACGGGATCAGGACCTTGAGGGTCAGCGGCTTGGCGGCCGTGTAGCCGGCGTCGGCCAGCAGCTTCTTCGCGGCGGCCGGATCGAAGCGCAGCGGCGTGGCCTTGCCGAACCAGGCGTGCCCAGGCGGCATGAAGCCCTTGGCCGGCAGCGACAGCCCGCCCAGGAACTGGTTCAGGCCCTCGCGGTCGATCGCGAGGTTGATCGCGGCCCGGACCTTCGGGTCGCGGAACGGCGAGCCCTCGAGCATCGACAGGTGCCAGACCCAGTTGTGCGGGTAGGCGTTGGTCACGATCTGCATGCCGGCGCCCTTCAGGCTCGTGACGGCATCGGGCGGGGGCGCCTCGATCCAGTCGACCTGACCCGAACGCAGCGCGGCGACGCGCGTGTTCGCCTCGGGCAGCGGCACCAGCACCAGCTTCTCGAGCTTCGGCACGCGGGCCTTGTCCCAGTAGTCGGCGTTCGGCACCAGCTCGGCGCGCTCGCGCGGCGTCCAGGCGACCAGCTTCCACGGGCCGGTGCCCGACGGGGTCTTCGCGTAGGCGTTCCAGTCGCGGCCCATCTTCTCGAAGTGCGCGGGCGAGGACATCGGGATCCACGCGAGCTGGTACGGCAGGAACGCATCCGGCTCCTTGGTGACGATCTCGACGGTGGTCGCGTCGACCGCACGCGAACTGGCGATCGACGGGATCCGCGAGCGGCCCTGCGCGGCCTGCTTCGGGTCGAACTGCGGCGACTTGTCGTCGAGCAGCTTCGCGAGGTTCCAGACGACGGCGGCGGCGTCGAAGGTCGACCCGTCGTGGTACTTCACGCCGGGGCGCAGCTTGAAGGTCCACTTGGTGCGGTCCTTCGGATCGGCCACCCACGAGAGCGCCAGACCGGGGACGAGGGTCGAGGCCTTGTCGGCGCTCGTCAGGTCCCACATCACCAGCTGGTCGTAGACGGTGTTGGCCATGAAGCGCTGGCCCTCGCCACCCTGGTCGGCCTGGCCGGTGGTCAGCGGAATGTCGGCAGCGGTCATGCCGATGCGCAGCGTCCCTTGGGCGAGCGCGGTGAGCGGCGAGACGAGGGCCGCAGCGGCCAGCAGGACAGCGAGGCGGCTGCCGGTGCGTGCGAACAGCGCGCGCGTCGGGCGGGTCTGGGACGAGCTCGGGAACAGAGGCATGGGGTCTCCGGGGCGGTGCGTGAACCTGAATCGGCACCACTGCGGTGCAGTGGCCGTCGGGGCGGGCAAGCTTTGCAAGGCCCGTGCCACATCCGGGGGCGGGCGCCCTGGCGCCCCGGCTTTCGGCCTCCCTGTCAGCCCCGCCGACGCACGCTGACCTCGCCCGAGGCGATCCGCGCGAGGGTCCCGTCGAGGCGCTCGACGCGCAGCGCGCCGTCGTTCTCGATGCCGCGCGCGATGCCGGGCTCGCGGCTGCCGTCGCCGCGCACCAGGTCGACCGGCAGGTCGGCCAGGGCGTCGAGCGCGCGCCAGCGGGCGAGCCAGGGGCGCAGGCCGTCGCGCGCGAAGGCGCCGACCGCGGCGGCGACCGCCCCGGCGAGCTCGCGGGCGAGCGGCAGACGCGCCGGTGCCCTGTCGGCGGGGAACAGCGCCCCGGCGGACTGACCGACGCGCGCGGCATCGAGGCCCGCCGTCGGCGAGAGGTTCAGGCCGAAGCCCACGACCACCCGCTGCAGCGGCCCCTGCTGGCGCACCTCCACGAGGATGCCGCCGGCCTTCGCCGGCCCGTCGGCGCCGTCGACCTGCAGGTCGTTCGGCCATTTCAGCCGTGGGGCGGCACCGTGTGCGCCGAGCACGTCGACGATCGCCACACCGACCGCCAGCGGCAGACCGAGCAAGGTGGTGCCGTCGACCTCGCGCTCGACCGACACCGACAGCGTCAGCGCATGCGCCGGGTCGGCGAGCCAGACGCGGCCGTTGCGGCCGCGGCCGGCCTCCTGGACGTCGGCCAGCAATGCGCACGGCGGCTGCGGGACCGCCGCGAACGGCCGGCGCATCAGCTCGCTGCTGGTGGAGTCGATCCGCGCGACGCGCTCGAAACGGACCGGATCGATCATGTAAGCTGGCTGGAACTCATCTGCCATGTTTACCACGACGGTCGCGTCACCCGCCCCGCGGCGCGCCAATGCGCTGGTCCGCGCGCTCAGCCTGCTGTTCGCCGCCGCCGTGGGGTTCGCGACGCTGTACCCGCTCGTCGACTGGCGACTGCGCGGCAGCGGTGCCTTCGCCTTCCTGGCCGCGGGCCTGCCGCGCTACTGGACCTGGTTCGACGTGTTCAGCAACGTGCTCGCCTACGGGGTGCTCGCGGTGCTGCTGTCGCTGGCCTGGCTCGCGCACGCGCGAACCTGGGTCGCCTTCGCGGTGGTGACGGTCACCTGCTCGCTGCTGTCGCTGTCGCTCGAGGCCGCGCAGAGCTATCTGCCGGCCCGCGTGCCCGCGCTGCTCGACTGGATCGCCAACACGGCGGGCGCGGCCGGCGGGGCCTGGCTGGGTGCGACCCTGAACCAGTCCGCGCGGCGCGGTGCGCGGGTGGCGCTGCCGGTGCGCGAGCGCTGGTACGAGCAGGGGCCGCCGATGGGCTGGGTGCTGCTGCTGCTGTGGCTGTCGGCACAGCTCGTCCCGCAGCGCCTGATGTTCGCCACCGGCCATGTCGAGCCGGCCGCGCAGCGGCTGCTGGTGCGGCTGCTCGGCCCCGAGGCCCCCGACCTGTCCTGGGCCACCGACCGCCTGTGGGGCGCGCAGGCCTCGGCCGGCTACGGCGTCGCGATCGAGGCGGCGGCGGTGCTGTGCGCACTGTGTGCGGTGGGGGCGCTCGCCTTCTCGCTGGTCCACGGGTCGCGTCGCCGGCTGCTGCTGGTCGCGGGCATCGCGGCGGTCGCCTTCGGGCTGCGCAGCCTCGCGACGCAGATGGTCTACGGCCCTGCGGCACCCTTCGCCTGGCTGACCCCGGGCGCCCAGGGCGGGCTGGTGGTCGGGGCGGTGCTGCTCTACGGGCTGGAGACGCTCGGCCCGAGGCTGCGCGCCTCGATCGGGCTCGTCGCCTGCGCGGTCGGCATGGTGCTGGTGAACCTCGCCCCCGGGGATCCGTACTTCGACACGATGGTCGCCGGACTGCGCGCCGGGCAGCTCTCGAATCTGCACGGCCTGCTGCGCATGGTGTCGCTCGTCTGGCCGATGCTCGCGATCGTCTGGTTCCTGCGCCGCACCGGGCGCGGCGGCGCCCGCTCGCTATAATCGACCGGACCGCCCGGCCGGCTCCGACGGCCGCACCGCACTGCGCCGCCCCGTCCTCCGTTCCCCCGTTCCCGGTCCCCCGCCCACCGTCCTGATGCGGATCCCCCGCGGATCCGCCGTGAAGCCCCCGTGAGCCACTTCGACAAGCACATCTTCTTCTGCCTGAACCGTCGCGAAGACGGCCGTGCCTCCTGTGCCGAGCATCAGGCCGAGGCGCTGCAGGGCTACGCCAAGGACCGCGTCAAGGCGCTCGGCCTGAGCGGCCCGGGCAAGGTCCGCGTCAACAAGGCCGGCTGCCTCGATCGCTGCGAGCACGGCCCGGTCGCGGTCGTCTATCCCGAGGGCGTCTGGTACACCTTCGTCGACAAGCACGACATCGACGAGATCGTCGAAAGCCATCTGCGCGACGGCAAGGTCGTGGAGCGGCTGAAGATCGACTGAGTGATGAATCCGGGCACCCGCATCGTCGGCATCGACGGACCGGCGGGCCGCATCGAC
>CAIUGQ010000378.1 GCA_903898725.1 uncultured Burkholderiales bacterium
GGTGCCGAACGATTCCTGGAGCATCCGTGCGATCTCGTCGTCGGACAGGCCGTACGACGGCTTGACCGCGATCGATGCCTCGACCCCCTGCGACTGTTCGCGGGCGGTCACCGACAGCAGGCCGTCCGCGTCGACCTGGAAGGTCACCCGGATGCGTCCGGCGCCGGCGGCCATCGGCGGGATGCCGCGCAGCTCGAAGCGCGCGAGCGAGCGGCAGTCGGCCACCAGTTCACGCTCGCCCTGCACCACGTGCAGGGCCATCGCCGTCTGGCCGTCCTTGTAGGTGGTGAATTCCTGGGCGCGCGCCACCGGGATGGTCGCGTTGCGGGGGATGATCTTCTCGACCAGCCCGCCCATCGTCTCGATGCCGAGCGACAGCGGGATCACGTCGAGCAGCAGCCAGTCGTCGCCGTCGGCACCGCGATTGCCGGCAAGCAGGTTCGCCTGGACGGCCGCCCCGAGCGCCACGACCTTGTCCGGATCGAGGTCGGTGAGCGCCGGCCGGCCGAAGACCGCACCGACCGCGTCGCGCAGCTGCGGCATGCGGGTCGCGCCACCGACCAGCACCACGCCCTCGATCTGCGTGGCGGTCAGGTTCGCGTCGCGCAGCGTGCGGCGGACCGTCTCGAGGGTGCGGTCGAGCAGGTCGCGGGTCAGCGCATGGAACTGCCCTGCGGTCACCGGCACCGACACCAGCCCTCGGCCGGCGATGCGCGCCTCGATGCGCGCCTCGGGGTGGTCGCTCAAGGACTCCTTGGCGAGCCGCGCGGCCTTGAGCACCCGCCGCAGGTCGTCGGGCGCGAGTTCGCCCAGGCCGCCCTCGGCCACGAAATGGTCGCCCAGGCGCCGGTCAAAATCGTCGCCGCCGAGCGCGGTGTCGCCCCCCGTGGCAATCACCTCGAACACGCCTTTCGTCAGCCGCAGCACCGAGATGTCGAAGGTGCCGCCGCCGAGGTCGTAGACCGCGTAGACGCCCTCCGACGCATGGTCGAGCCCGTAGGCGATCGCCGCCGCGGTCGGCTCGTTGAGCAGCCTGAGGACATCGAGCCCGGCCAGCCGCGCCGCATCCTTGGTGGCCTGGCGCTGCGCATCGTCGAAGTACGCGGGCACGGTGATCACCGCGCCGACGAGCTCCCCGCCAAGGGAGGCCTCGGCCCGTGCACGCAGCACCCGCAGGATCTCGGCCGAGACCTCGACCGGGCTGCGCTCGCCGAAGTCGGTGCGGATGCGCACCATGCCCGGCGCATCGACGAAGGTGTACGGAGACGGGTGGCGCGTCGCGTCGGCGAGGCCGCGGCCCATGTAGCGCTTGACCGAGACGATCGTGTTGCGGGGGTCCTCGGAGGCGCACTCCCAGGCGACGTGACCGACCTCGACCGCGCCGTCGTCGCGATACCGCACGACCGAGGGCAGCAGCGGGCGCCCGAGCTCGTCGGGCAGCGCCTCGGCCACGCCCGAGCGCACCGCGGCGACCAGCGAATTGGTCGTGCCCAGGTCGATGCCCACCGCGAGCCGCCGCTGATGCGGCTCGGGGGACATGCCGGGTTCTGAGATCTGCAGCAGGGCCATGGCTTCCTCAGGCGGCGAGGCCGTCCTCGACCGCGGCCACCTCTGCGCCGAACTTGTCGACAAACATCCATCGGCGGACCGCGTCGGCGGCCCGCGTGAAATCGTGCTCCTGGTCGATCGCGCTCGCGATCTCGGCCAGGAGGCGCTCTCGATGATCGCACAGCAGCCGCGCGAGCCCGGCGAGCGCCCCTGCATCGCGCGCGATGCGCGCGTCCTCGAGCGACTCCCGCCATGCCATCTGCTGCATCAGGAACGCCCGCGACATGGCCGTGTTCGTCTCGGCCTGCAGCGGCACGCCATGCCGCTCGCACAGATAGGCCGCACGCCGTCCCGGCTCGAGCAGCGTCCGATAGGCTTCGTTCGCCCGCGTGGCGAGCTGCATCGCGATGCGTCGCTCCGTGGCGCCAGCCGCCGCGAAGCGGTCCGGGTGCACGGCGCCCTGCAGCCGCCGGTAGGCCTGCTGCAGCGCTGCGATGTCGATCTCGAACCGCTCGGGCAGGCCGAGCAGCTCGAAATGACTCTTGGTCAGGATGTCCATCGGATCCGGGAACGAACGGGCGGGACAGGCGGCATGCGCCGCCCCCCGTGCCGGTTCACAGGTCGGTCAGACCTTGAAGGACTCGCCGCAGCCGCACTCGCTCTTGACGTTGGGGTTGTTGAAGCGAAACCCCTCGTTGAGCCCTTCGCGCGCGAAGTCGAGTTCGGTACCGTCGATGTAGGACAGGCTGCGCGGATCGACCAGGACCCGAACACCGTGACTCTCGAAGACGACGTCCTCGGGCAGCGGATCGTCCGCGTACTCGAGCTTGTAGGCCAGGCCCGAGCAGCCGGTGGTCTTGACGCCGAGCCGCAGCCCGATGCCCTTGCCCCGACGTTCCAGATAGCGCGACACGTGACGTGCCGCGGCTTCGGTGAGCGTGATCGCCATCGCGGCCTCCCTCAGGCGGCCTTGGGCTGCCGGTCCGCCTGCTCCGCGTGCTTGGTCCGGTAGTCTTCGATGGCGGCCTTGATCGCGTCCTCGGCCAGGATCGAGCAGTGGATCTTGACCGGTGGCAGGGCGAGCTCTTCGGCGATCTGGGTATTCTTGATGCCCATCGCCTCGTCGAGCGTCTTGCCCTTGACCCATTCGGTGACCAGCGACGACGAGGCGATCGCCGAGCCGCAGCCGTAGGTCTTGAACTTCGCGTCCTCGATGAGGCCGTTCGCGCCGACCTTGATCTGCAGCTTCATCACATCGCCGCAGGCGGGCGCACCCACCATGCCGGTGCCCACCGTCGGATCACCCTTGTCCATCGCACCCACGTTGCGCGGGTTCTCGTAATGATCGATGACCTTGTCGCTGTATGCCATGCCAGACCTCTCGTTCTTTGA
>CAIUGQ010000379.1 GCA_903898725.1 uncultured Burkholderiales bacterium
CGCTCATGGCCTCTCCGGGGGTGCACGGCACCCAGGACGCAAACAGCGTTCCCGCCTCCGCTGCGGGCACGCCGCCTGCCGGTGACGCCACGCGTCGGGGCGCGGGTCAGCCCGCCTCGACGCCGTCCAGCAGGTCGAAGAGCCCCTCGGGGCCGGCGGCCAGCGCGCGTGCGCCCAGCAGCGCGTGCCAGTCGTGCTCGTCGCCCCAGCGGTCCCGCCAGTGCCAGAGCAGGCGGGTCGAGCGATGCAGCGCGTGCTCGGCGGTGAAGCCGATGGCACCGTGGACCTGGTGCACGATCGCGGCGACTCGCCCGGCGGCCTCCGCCGCCCGCGCCCGCGCGACGGCCGCCGCCACCTCGCCACCGCCCGCCTCCAGCCCGGCCGCCGCCCAGTCGAGCGCCGCACGCGATGCGGCGACGTCCTCGGCCGCCACCGCGAGCGGATGCTGGACAGCCTGGAACTGTCCGATCGGCCGGCCGAAGGCCTTCCTCCGCCCGGCGTACTCGACACCCAGTGCGATCGCGGTCCGCAGCGCACCGGTCAGCATGGCCGCCGAGGCGAGCGCGAGCCGGGCGCGGACGCCCTCGGCGTTCGCGAGCTCGAAGGCCTGCGGTGCGCCGCCACCCGCCTCGTGCCAGACGCAGCGCGCGGTATCGCCCCATGGATCGAGGACCAGACGGTGTGCGTCGGGCAGCGCGACCAGATCGGCCGGATCGGGGCGTCCGTCGGGACCCGCCACCGACAGCCGGACCACCCGATCGTCGAGCTCGCGCCCCGCCTGCGCGAGCAGCGTGTGCGCCAGCAGCGTGTCGGCCAGCGGCACCGCGGCCGCATGCGCGCCGGCGGCCTGCAGCACCGCGGCCGCGTCGAACCAGGCCTCGCCCGCGCCGCCCTGCGACTCGGGGCGCAGCAGCCTCGGGACCCCCGACTCGACGAGCGTCGCCCACAGGGCGGGGTCGAAGGCCGGCCCCGGCGTCGCCTCGGCGAACATCCGCTCGACCGCCTCGGCGATCATCGATTCACGCACACTCATCGCAGCCCCAGCCCGCGGGCGATCATGCCGCGCAGCACCTCGGGGGTGCCGCCTCGCAGCGTGTAGGACGTGGCGTCGGCCACGGTGTCGTCGAGCAGGGCGCGATAGGCCGCAGCCTGCGCCGTCGTGGGATCGGCGAGCCGCAGCGCCCGCAGCCGCTCGGGGATCTCGCGCTCGAGCGCATTGCCCAGGTCCTTGAGCAGCGCGGCCTCGGTGGCCGGATCGCCGCCGGCATCGAGCTTGGCGGCGACCGACAGCGCCATGCGACGGAGCGCGGCGAGGTGGGCCACCGAGCGGCCGAGCTCGATGCGTGCGGCCGGCGTGTCGTCGCGCGGCCCGGCACGCAGCAGCGCGACCAGCAGCGGAAAGACGCTGAGGAAGCGCTCCGGACCGCTGCGCTCGAACGCGAGCTCGCCGGTCACCAGGCGCCAGCCGTCGCCGACCTGCCCGATCACGTGGGTGTCGGGCACCACGACATCGTCGAAGGTGATCTCGCTGAAGTCGTCGCGGCCGCACAGGTTGCGGATCGGGCGCCGCGTGACGCCCGGGGTGCGCAGGTCGACCGCGAACTGGGTGAGGCCCGCGTGGCGGCGCTGCGGATCGGCAGGCTCCGTCCGGAACAGCCCGATCATGTAGTCCGCGAGATGCCCGCCGGTCGTCCAGACCTTGCGGCCGGACAGGCGCCAGCCACCGACGATCCGCTCGCCACGCGACCGCACGCTCGCCAGGTCCGAGCCCGAATCCGGCTCGCTCATGCCGATGGCGAAGGTGATCTCGCCGCGCACGATGCCGGGCAGCACCTCGGCCTGCAGCGTGTCGGTCCCGTGGCGCAGGATCTGCGGCCCGCTCTGCCGATCGGCGATCCAGTGCCCGCCCACCGGCGCGCCGGCCGCCAGCAGCTCCTCGACCACGACGTAGCGCTCGAGCGTCGAGCGCTCCTGGCCCCCCCAGCGCGCCGGCCAGGTGAGCCCGATCAGACCGGCCTCGCCACAGGCGCGCGTGAAGCGCCGGTCGAAGACCGTCCAGCCCGAGCATCGGGGCGCGTAGGCGCCGGCCTCGCGCTGGGCCGTCAGGAATGCGCGGACCTTCGCGCGCAGGGCGTGGGCGGCCGGCGGAAGGTCGGCCGATTCGAACGCGAGACTCATGTTGCCGCTCCATGCAGGACGAGGCCGTCGGGCGCGCGCACCGACACGCGGGTGGTGATGCCCTGGGCGACGCTCTGGCCGACGGTGCAGAACTGCTCGAACTGGGCGAGCGCGCGCGCGAGCTTCGTGCCGTCCTCGGGCAGCCTGCCGAGGCCGAGGCGCACGTCGATGGCGAGCACGCGCTGACGGCCCTCGGGGTTGCGGCCGACCTCGGCGCGCGCCTCGGCGGACAGCGGCGAGGCGTCCAGCCCGAACTTGCGCAGCGCGAAGAACAGCGAGTCGGTCATGCAGCTCGCCACCGCGGCGAGCAGCAGCTGCGAGGGGTTCGGCCCCTCGCCCGTGCCCAGCGGTGGAGGCTCGTCGCCGACGAAGGACGGGCGCGCCGGGTCCCAGGTGATGGCGACGCGGAACTCGTGCTGCTGCTCGAGGCGGATGAATCGCTCGCCGTCGGCCATGGGGTGTCTCCTCTGCGTTCGGACAATCGGGGCTCAGGGTCGCCGCGCGACCAGCTCGAGCACGTCGGACATCCCGTCGTGCCCGGCCCCTTCGGACAGGGTGCGCTGCGCCCGGTGCAGGCGCTCGATGCGCCAGCCGGCGAAGGCCTCGCGCAGCATCACTTCGTCGTAGAGGTGCTCGAGGATCCCGGGTCCGCCGGTGCGATACGTCATCTGCAGCGGCCCGTAGCCGACCAGCAGCAGGACGCCGCCCGGACGCAGCGCACGCGCGAAGCCCTCGAACATCGCCGCGCGCTGCGACGGCGTGGCGAACTGCACGAAGACCGCGACCACTGCGTCGAACGGCGCACCGCAGGCGGGATCGTCCCAGCCCCAGGTGTCGACCGAGGCCAGTCGGGCGTCGACGGCGACACCGCGCTCGGTGGCGAGCGCCGCGGCCTTGCGCAGCCCCACCTCCGAGATGTCGAAGGCGGTGACCGCGCAGCTCCGGCCGGCGAGCCAGGTGGCGTTGCGGCCCTCGCCGTCGGCCACGCACAGCACGCGGTCGCCGGGCGCGAACAGCGCCGCCTGCGCGGCGAGCACGTCGTTGGGCGCGGTGCCGAAGAGGAACCCCTCGGCGGCGTAGCGGCCGTTCCAGCGTGCCGCGGCATCCTCGAAGCCCGCCACGGCGCGGACTACAGCGTGCGCTGAAGGAAGGCGACCATGCGGTCCCAGGCCTGCTGGGCGCAGCCCGCGTCATAGACGTCGCCGCGGCGCTCGTTGAAGAAGCCGTGCGCCGCCTCGTAGCGGTGGACCTCCGGGCTGCGCCCTGCCGCGGTCATGCCCGCCTCCAGCGCATCGGCGGCGGCCGGCGTGCACCAGTCGTCACGGTTGGCGAAATGGGCCTGGAACGGCACGGCGATCGCGGCCGGATCGGCGAAGTCCTGGGGCGGGATGCCGTAGAAGCAGACGCCCGCGGCCACCTCGGGCACATGCACGCACGAGGCGACCGTCAGGGCCCCGCCCATGCAGAATCCCATGACAGCGACCTTCGCGCCGCCCGCGGCGAGGTGCCGGACCGCGCCACGGATGTCCTGGTGGGTGGCACCGGGGAAGTCGAGCCCGGTCATCAGGTGACTGGCCTCGTCGGGCTTCTGGGTGACTCGGCCCTGGTAGAGGTCCGGGGCGAGCGCGTTGTACCCGGCGCGGGCGAAGCGGTCGGCCACGCCGCAGATCTGGTCGTTCAGTCCCCACCATTCCTGGATCACGACGATCCCGGGGCGCCCCGCGCCGGCACCGGCCAGATAGCCGCGGGTGCGACCGCCGTCGGGCCGCTCGAAATCGATCATCTGTCCCATGTCGTCCTCCGTCGGGGTCCGCGGGCTCGGGACCCGCCTCGACGCAAGACTAGCAAACCGCAGCGGCGGACCGTGCCCGGCGCGTGCCGGGATCGGGCACTGCGGTCGCCGCGCTCAGCGCGATGCCCGGCTGCGCGTCGAACCCGACCCGTCGCGGCCCTGGCCGGCTGCCGCTTCACCCGCGCGCATCCCGCAGGCGTCCGCGGCCCGCGCGACCACCGTCGCCGGCGCCAGCCAGACCAGGACCGCCCACCACGCCGCTTCGCCCAAGGCTCGCGCCGCGCCCGGTAGGCTCATCGATTCCTGTTTCGGCATCCGCTCGCTCCGATGGACTCGGATCAGTGTCGACCCGGCCGGACGGCCCCGCCCGACGGGCGCAGCCAGCGGCTTGACTCCGTGTGCCAGAATCGTGCCCGCCGCACCGGCCGGCCGGGAGACGACGCGTGGACACGACCATGGCGACCAGCGTGCAGGTCGTCGAGAAACTGATCGAACGACTCGGCCTCGAGGCCGGCCCGCTGTTCGCCCGACACGGCATCGACCGCAGCCTGCTGTCGGACCAGAGCGCGCGGCTCTCGCAGGATGCGGTCGACGCCGTCGTCGGCGACGTCGCCGCCCGCGTGCCCGACCCGGCCTTCGGTCTGCTCGCGGCCCAGTGCTGGCATCCCGGCAGCCTGGGCGCGCTCGGGCATGCATGGCTCGCCAGCTCGACGCTGCGTCGCGGCCTCGAACGGCTCCAGCGCTACTGGCAGCTTCTCGGGCAGCGCACCGCCATCACGCTGCGGGAGGATGCAGACGGGCTCGCGGTGGTGCTGCGCAATCCGCGCAGCGACCCGGTGATCGCCGCCGCGACCACCGACATGGACTTCTCGGTCCTCGTCGACATGTGCCGGATGAACGCCGGTCGCGACTTCAACCCGGTGCAGGTGCGGCTGATCCGCCCTGCCCCGGCGGACACCGCCCCCTACGAGGCCTACTACGGCGCACCGGTCCGGTTCGGATCCGCCGAGCGCGCGATCGTCATGCCCCGCGCCGCGGTCGACGTGCCGCTGGCGACGGCCAACCGCCAGATCGCCGGACTGCTCGACCGGGTGATGGCGGAGGACCTCGCGCGGCTCGACCGCAGCGACGTCGTGGCCCGCTGCAGAGCCCGGCTGCACAGGCGGCTCGCCAGCGGCGAGGTCACGGCCACGCAGGTCGCCAGCGACCTGGCGATGAGCCGACGCACGCTGCACCGCAAGCTCGCCGAGGCCGGAACCACCTGGCAGCAGCTCGTCGACACGACCCGTCGCGACCTGGCCCTGCGGATGATCGAGGATCCGCGCAGGACGATCGGCGAGGTCACCTTCGAGCTCGGCTTCTCGCAGCAGAGCGCGTTCGCCCGGGCGTTCCGGCGCTGGGCCGGCACCTCGCCGACGCAGTACCGGGAATCGCTGGCGGCGGCTCGCAGCGCGGGAGGGCATGCCGAGGCGCCGGCAGGCTGAGCACAGGCGCCCGCGGGCCGAGCCGCACGGACGGCGGCCGAGGCAGGCCGCGAGGCGCGGCCGCGGGCCGGCTCAGCGCATCGCCCGGGCCAGCGCCTCGCGCACCAGCGGCAGGCGGTCGTTGCCGAAGAACATGTCGTCGCCGACGAAGATCGTCGGCGAGCCGAAACCGCCCCGCGCGATCAGTGCCTCGGTGTTGGCGCGCAGCGCATCCTTGACCGCCTGCGTGCCGATGCCCTCGAAGAACGCCGTGGGATCGATCTGCAGCCGCGTGCAGAGCGTCGCCAGCACCGCGTCCTGCGAGACGTCCTGATCGTGGGTCCAGTAGGCCTCGAACACCGCCTCGGCGAACGGCACGAGCAGCCCGCGCGGTTCGAGCCACAGGCAGCCGCGCATTGCCTTGACGCTGTTGACCGGGAACACCGTCGGCGGGAATCCGATCGTCACGCCGGTGAGCCGGGCCCAGTCCTGGAGGTCCTTGTGCATGTAGGCCTGCTTGGCGGGGACGGGGTTCTCCCGCGAAGCGTAGACGCTGGGGTTCGCGGCGTTGAAGACGCCGCCGACGAGGATCGGCCGCCAGCGCACGGGAACACCGAACTCGGCGGCCAGCGGCTGCAGGTTGCGGAATCCGAGCCAGGTCCAGGGGCTCGAGCAGTCGAAGTAGCAGTCCAGGTCGATCATCGGCGGGCTCCGGTCGGAACGTCAGCAAGGCATCTGCAGGGGCGCGGGCCGGTCTCGGGGCGGGTGCAGATGCCTCCCACCGACGCCGGGCGACCGTCGGTCCCCGGCGGGTTGCCGCCGGTCCCGGCCGCACGCAGCCTGTATCGTGCACCCGTTCGCTCCGGAGCCACCATGCCGCGCGCTGCCTGCCCCACGCTTGTCCTCGCCCTCCTCGTTGCAGCAGGCTCGGCCGGATGCGCGACGCCGTTCGGCGCGGCCCCGGCGATGCCGGAGCCGCCCGCGCTGCTGACCTCGCTGCCCGACAGCCCGGACGTCGCGCTGCAGGACATGGTGATCGAACCCTCGCCCCCGTCCATCGTGCCTGCCAGGCAGCCGGCCGCGGCACGGACGGCGCGCTCGACCCGGCCGGTCCGGGCCACGGCCGCGAAGGACGTCCAGGCCACCGCCGGGACACCCGCCGCCGGTGGGCTAGCGGCCGGTCCGAGCATCACGACCTACACCTACTCCGACGCTCCGGTCGCGGTGCGCCGCAGCGAGGGTCCGTCGACGGCTCGCCAGGCCGTCGCCGAACGGCCTGCATCCATCCCGGCCGGCTTCAACCCGTATCGGATCGCGATGCCTGCCGGCGCCTACCGCTGCGAGCTCGGGCGCAGCGTCCAGGTGCGCGACGTCTCGGCCGACATGCGCACGACAGTGCTGCGCTGGGGCACGCGCGACTACACGCTGCAGGCGGTCCAGGCGCGCAGCGGCGCGCTGCGCTACGAGGATGCATCGTCCGGACTGGCCTGGATCGTCATCCCCGGCACGTCGATGCTGCTGAACACCCAGGACGGCCAGCGGCTGGCGAACGCCTGCCGCGCCTGAGCGCGGGCCAAACGCCCGGCTCCCGTCGGGGGTTCGCCCCCGGCGCGCATGGCCCGGTGGGGCCGGCGGTTCAGCCGTCGCCCAGCCGGGCGCGCAGTGCGGCGAGTTCCGCCTCCAGGCGCTCGACCCGCGAGACCAGAGCCTCGAAGGCGGACCCGCCGCCCGGCTGCGCCGTCCCGGTCGGCTGCCCCGCCGCCGCGGGCGACCCGGCGCTCGCCTGGGGCTCGTCGGGCTCACCGCACAGCAGATGCGCCCAGCGGTTCTCGCGCGAGCCCGGCTGGCGCGCCAGGCGCACCACGTAGGGCTGCGGGGCGCGCGCGGCCAGCTCCTCGAGGTAGGCCTCGGTGGCCGAGAGGTCCGAGAACCGGTGGATCCGCTCGCAGTTCGCGCGCAGCTCGGCCGCGGTCTGCGGCCCGCGCAGCATCAGGGTGGCGAGCAGGGCCACCGATTCGGAGGGCACGCCGAGCACCCGCCGGGCGTTCTCCTCGTAGCGCATCGCCCGCCCCCCGCTGGACTCGATCACCATCGAGCGCGCGCGCAGCGCATCGAGCGCCGCATGCACATCGGCATCCGACAGGTCCATCACCGGGTCCCGGCTCGTCTTCTGGTTGCAGCCGGCGAGCAGCGAATTCAGCGTCAGCGGATAGGTGTCGGGGACGGTGTGGCGCTTCTCGACCAGCACGCCGAGGACACGGGCCTCGATCGGGGACAGCGGCGCGAACGGGTGAACGGCGGACATGCGGGCGGGCGTCTCGTGCAGCGGGCGGGACGGCGATTGTCGAGGCGCCGCCCGGCGCGCGCAAGCTGCCCCGGCAGCACCGGTCAGCGCGACTCGACGAACGCCCGATAGGCGGTCTCGAAGGCCGCGGGATGCTCGAAATGCGGCAGCGCGCCCGAGTCGAACGCCTGCAGACGCCAGTTCGGCCGCGCCGCGGTCCAGTCGGCACCGCTGAAGTCGCGGAAGTCGCCGCGGATGCCGTGCGGCACCCACACCGGCATCGCGAGCCGCTCGTAGACGTCGCGGATGTCCTTCGAGAACAGGCGCGCCGACAGGAACGCCAGCGGCGCGAAACGCGCACCCGGCTGATGGGCGCTCGCCCAGCTGTACTCGAACAGGCCTTCGTCGATGGCCTTGGAGCCCCAGGTGCGGCCGAGGAAGTAGCGCACGCTGCGCCGGCTCACCAGCGCGTCGAACAGGCCCTGGCTCCAGAGCGGCAAGGACACGATGCGGTGCATGCCGGGCACCTCGCGGTCGGTCCCCGGTGGCGCGCGCAGCGACGAGGAGCGGCGATCCAGCCCCGTCGGCGTGACCATCGCGAGCGTGCGCACCCGCGCAGGCCGCGTCGTCGCGACGCGTGCGGCGAACTCCGAGGACAGCGACAGCGCGAGGACGTCGACGGGCGCCGCGCCGACGTCTGCGGCGATCGCGTCGAGCGAGGCCTCGACCGCGGCGACGTACATCGCCACGCTGTACGGGCGGTCACCGCGCTCGGACGCGCCGAATCCGGGCAGATCCGGCGCATAGACCCGATGCGTGCGGCGCATCCGCTCGAAGATCGGCCGGACTTCGTAGACGGACGCCGCGGCGTTGATGCTGTGCACGAGCAGCATCGGCGGCCCGTCGCCCGCGCACCAGAGCGCGAGCCCGCCGGCACGCGAGGCGAGATCTCGACGCTCGGCATCGTCGACGGGCGGGGGCAGCGCGGGAGTCGGTGTCATGGATCCTGGGCGCCGTGGAGGTCGACGCGACCCGGCGCGTGGTCTGCCGATCATAGCCGAGCCGATGCGCACGCCGCACCGCCCGTCGGCCCCGGACGCGCTGCGGCGCCCGCAGCGGGCGCGGCTGCCACGGCCGAGGTCCACTGCTTCCGGATGCGGCAGCGCACGGGGCTCGACGATGGCAGGACGGCAGGCATGGGCATCAGCAGGGGCGTGGACAGCCTGTCTGCTCGTCAGCGCGCCGGCGCATGCCGACGGTCGCCTCACCGGACCCGAGCGGGTGTGGACAGACGCCGCGCGCCCGGTCCTGGCCGAAGCCCGTCGCGCGCGACTGCCGCTCGACGTCGTGGTCCAGCCCCAGCCGAACGCCGGCGAGCCGCCGCTGGCGATCGCCTTCATCGGCGAGCGCTGCAAGCTCGTCCTGACGATGCGCGGGCCCGATGGCAAGCCGCTCGAGGACGCGCGCTTCGACGCCACGCTGCCCGCCGTCATCCTCGAGGCGATGGTGGCCCACGAACTCGGCCACTGCTGGCGGCACGCCCGCGGCGACTGGCATGCGTGGCCGGCAGGCTTCGACGCGCCACACCCGTCCTCCCCCTCCGGGACCGACGCGGCCTCGCGGCGCGCCGCGTCCCCCGATCGGGTCGAGGCGGCCCGTCGCGAGGAGGGCTTCGCCGACCTGGTGGCGCTGGCCTGGACGCTGCAGCGCGATCCCGCCGCCTACGCGATCGTGCACGGCTGGCTCACCGCCCAGCGGGCCGACCCCGCTCACGAGGGCGCCGAGCACGACACCCGGGCCTGGGTGCGCGCGGCGCGCGATCCGGCCGCGTTCGGCCCGCCCGGGCCGCTGTTCGAGCGTGCCCGACGGCTGTGGGCCGAGGTGGATCCGACGCAGGCCCCCTGACCGCTGCGACCGCTTTTCGTGACGCCCGACCGCTGCATTCCCTGCGGTCTTTGCAAAAAAGTTCGATCTGAAGTGCCGATTAGCCGCTTTTTCCGCATGAATGACGGCGCTACAGTGGGAGGATGAGCACTCCGGCCCGCCCAGCCGCCTCCGCCCCCCCGCCGCCGCCCGCCTCGTCCGGGCCGCTGAAGGCCGTCGTCTTCGACGCCTACGGCACGCTGTTCGACGTCCACTCCGTCGCCAGCCTCGCCGAGCAGCTCTGGCCGGGACGCGGCGATGCGCTGTCACAGGCGTGGCGGTCCAAGCAGCTCGAGTACTCCTGGCTGCGGGCGATGTCCGGCCGCTACAAGCCGTTCTGGGACATCACCCGGGACGCGCTGCGCCACAGCACCGCCCGACTCGGGCTGCCGCTCGATGCGGCGCGCGAGACCCGGCTGATGAACCAGTACTCGAGCCTCTCGGCCTTCCCCGAGAACCTCGCCGCCCTGCGGGCGCTGAAGGCCGCCGGCCTGCCGCTCGCCATCCTCACCAACGGCAACCGCGACATGATCGAGGTGTCGATCCGCAGTGCCGGGATGGAGGGGCTCTTCGACCACGTGCTCTCCTCGCAGCAGGTCGAGACCTTCAAGACGCTGCCGGCGATCTACGAGCTCGCGCCCGCCGCCTTCGGCTGCCGCGCCCGGCAGATCCTCTTCGTGTCCTCGAACGCCTGGGACGCGATCGCCGCCCGCTGGTTCGGCTACACCAGCTTCTGGATCAACCGGGCGGGCGCTCCGCCCGAACAGCTCGACACCGAACCCGACCACACCGGCGCGCTGCTGACCGACGTGGTGGCCGTGGCGACGGGGCGCGCCTGACCGGCGCCGCGCCCACCCTGCCCGCATCGATGCCTTCCCATCCCACCCATCCCCACGAACCCGACCGAGACCCCGTCATGACCGCACGCATCGAACTCCACGGCCTGAAGGTGGCCCGCCCCCTCCACGACATGATCGTCAACGAGGCGCTGCCCGGCACCGGCATCGACGCCGACACCTTCTGGAAGGGCCTGTCGTCGCTGGTCCACGAACTCGGTCCGCGCAACCGCGAGCTGCTCGCCCGGCGCGATGCGCTGCAGTCGAAGCTCGACGCCTGGCATGCCGCCCGGACCGGGCAGCCGCACGATGCCGCCGCCTACACCGCGTTCCTGCGCGAGATCGGCTACCTGGTGCCCGAGGGCGCGGACTTCTCGGTCGACACCGCCGGCGTCGACCCCGAGATCGCGAGCATCCCCGGTCCGCAGCTGGTGGTGCCGGTCATGAACGCGCGCTACGCGCTGAACGCCGCGAACGCCCGCTGGGGCAGCCTGTACGACGCCCTCTACGGCACCGACGCGATGGGCGACGGCCCGCAGGCCGGCGGCTACGACGAGGCGCGCGGCGCCCGCGTGATCGCCTGGGCGAAAGCCTTCCTCGACGAGGTCGCCCCGCTCGCCGCCGGCAGCCATGCGGCCGTCACCGGCTACAGCGTGGTCGGCGGCGCACTGCACGCCCGCACGGCGGGCGGCACGGTGGCGCTGGCCACGCCCGGCGCCTTCGTCGGCTACCGCGGCACCGCCGAGGCGCCGACCGCCATCCTGCTGCGCCACAACCACCTGCACGTCGAGATCCGCATCGACGCGTCGCACTCGATCGGCCGCACCGACGCCGCCGGCGTCGCCGACGTGCTGCTCGAGGCCGCGATCACGACGATCATGGACTGCGAGGACTCGGTCGCGGCGGTCGACGCCGACGACAAGGCCCTGGCCTACCGCAACTGGCTCGGCCTGATGAAGGGCGACCTGGTCGAGACCGTCGCCAAGGGTGGCGGCACGTTCCAGCGCACGCTCTCGGGCGACCGCGAGTACACCGGCGCCAATGGCGCACCGATGGTGCTCAAAGGCCGCTCTCTGATGCTGGTGCGAAACGTCGGCCACCTGATGACCAACCCGGCCGTGCTCGATCGCGACGGCCAGGAGGTGTACGAGGGCCTGCTCGACGCGATGTGCACCGTGACCATCGCGATGCACGACATCCGCCGCACCGCGGGCCCGCGCAACTCCACCACCGGCTCGGTCTACGTCGTCAAGCCGAAGATGCACGGCCCCGAGGAAGTCGCCTTCGCGGATGCGATCTTCGCGCACGTCGAGCGCGCGCTCGGTCTGCCGCAGCACACCGTGAAGATCGGCATCATGGACGAGGAGCGCCGCACCACGGTCAACCTCAAGGAATGCATCCGCGCGGCGCGCCATCGCGTGGCGTTCATCAACACCGGCTTCCTCGACCGCACCGGCGACGAGATCCACACGTCGATGCAGGCGGGCCCGATGGTGCGCAAGGCCGACATGAAGGCCCAGCCCTGGATCCAGGCCTACGAGCTGTGGAACGTCGACGTCGGCCTGGCCTGCGGGCTGGCCGGCCGGGCGCAGATCGGCAAGGGCATGTGGGCGATGCCCGACCTGATGGCCGCGATGCTCCAGCAGAAGATCGGCCACCCGCAGGCCGGCGCGAACTGCGCCTGGGTGCCGAGCCCGACCGCGGCGACCCTGCATGCCACCCACTACCACAAGGTC
>CAIUGQ010000380.1 GCA_903898725.1 uncultured Burkholderiales bacterium
CCGCGGTTCGCCGACCGCATCGGGATCTTCGATCGTCAATGCCATCGGATCCTGAAGCGCGTCTTCAGCGTGTGCGAAGCTGACCCCGTGCTTGCGCAGGTTCGACTTCGCCTTGTCCGGGTCGAACTCGATGTCCATCAGTCAGTATATGCATACTGTATGCATATACGCAAGGCCTGCGGAAAGACGAACCGCGCGGCGGGTCGATCGCTCCGCAGCGCGGCATGCCTTGCAGGCGTTCCCGCGGGAACGGGTCGCCGACTGTCTTCGTTCGTCCTGCGGGTCTCGTCACCGGGCAGACCCGCTTTTTCGGACATCACCGGAGACGGATGCCTAGCCTCCGCCACCCCTACAATCGCCCGATGCCCGCCTCCAACGCGCCCCCCACGCTGATCCTGCACGGCGGCACCGTCCACACGCTCGACGCCGCCGACCGGACCGTGTCAGCGCTCGCCGTCGCCGACGGACGCATCGTCGCAGCGGGCGACGACGTCGAGGTGCTCGCACTGCGCACGCCGCACACCCGCGTCGTGGACCTCGCCGGCCGCACGGTGGTGCCCGGCTTCTACGACGCGCATCCGCACATGGACCGCCTCGGGCTGCGCGCGCGCGCCGGCGTGCCGATCGCGCACTGCCGCTCGGTCGGCGAGATCTGCGAGGCGGTGCGCGAGGCCGCCGCCCGCACGCCGCCCGGCGAGTGGATCGTCACGCTCCCGATGGGCGCGCCGCCCGACGGCTATGTCAGCGATCCGTCGCAGCTCGCCGAGGGCCGCTTCCCCGACCGCCACGACCTCGACCGAGCCGCGCCCGATCACCCGGTGTTCATCCGCTCGCCCTGGGGCTGGTGGACGCGCCTGCCGCTGCCCGCGGTCGCGAATTCGCGCGCGCTCGCGCTCGCCGGCATCGGCCGCGACACGCCCGCGCCCCACAAGATCGAGATCCAGCGCGACGCCGCGGGCGAGCCCACCGGCGTGTTCCTCGAGCGCAACCGCGCGCCCACGCTCGAGTACGTGCTCTTCGACTGCGTGCCGCGCTTCTCGTTCGAGGACCGGCTCGAGGGCCTGCGCGTCGCCACGCGCCTGACCAGCGCCGCCGGCGTGACCGCGGCCTTCGAGGGTCACGGCCTGACGCCCGCCGTGCTCGACGCCTACCGGCAGCTCGCCGCCGCGGGCGAGCTCACCGTGCGCATGCAGGCCGCGCTCAGCGTGCCCAGCGCTGCGTACAGCGACGCCGCGATCGCATCGCAGCTCGGCACCTGGGCCCCGCGTCTCGCGGGCCTCGGCACCGCCACCGGCCTGCTGCGCGAGGAGGGCCTGTGCCTGGACGTGGCCGATGCGCAGGTCGCCTGCGTGCTGGCGCGCGGCCATCCGTACGAGCACTGGGCCGGCCACTTCTACCAGGCCCTGCCCCAGGAACGGCTCGTCGAGCTCGGCGTCGAGGCCGCGCGCCTCGGGCTGCGCGTGAGCGTGCTCGTCTGCTACGAGCTCGAGCGCGTGCTGCAGGCGTTCGAGGCGATCGACGCGCGGGTCTCGATCCGCGATCGCCGCTGGGTCGCGGTGCACGTCATTGCCGCCACGCCCGCGCAGATCGAGCGCATGCGTGTGCTCGGACTGGTCGCCACCGTCACGCCCTCCTTCATGCACCATGCGACCGACCGCTTCGGGCTCGATGCGCTGGGCGCCGCCGGCACGCCGATCCGCGCGCTGCTCGACGGCGGCGTGCCGGTCGCGCTGTCCACCGACGGCGTGCCGCACTCGATGCTGTTCGCGATGTGGCAGGCGCTCGCGCGGCACGACGCCGACACCGGCACCACGCTCGGCGACAGCGGCCTGTCGCGGCGCGAGGCGCTGCGCCTGTCCACCGTCGCCGGCCACGTGCTGAGCTGGGACGAGGACCGGCGCGGACCGCTCGCGGTCGGCTTCGACGCCGACTTCACCGTGCTCGCCGAGGACCCGCTTGCCTGTCCGCTCGAACGGCTGCCGGTGATCGCCGTCGAGCAGACCGTGGTCGATGGACGCATGGTGTACGACCGGGCGCGCGACGGCGAGCCGCAGGTGCCGTGAGGACGG
>CAIUGQ010000381.1 GCA_903898725.1 uncultured Burkholderiales bacterium
GAGCGCCTCGAGCGCGCGGCATCGCCCGACGCGCGCGACGCGGACTGATCTCGGCCGGGGCGCCACGCCCGAAGGGCTAGAATTTCGGGGTGCAGACCCCCGATACCGATCCGAGCGACGCCGGCGGCGACGATCCCACCGCCCCGGGCGGCGAGACGCCGCCGTTCGACATCAAGGCCTATCTCGCGGCATTGCCCAACCGCCCCGGCGTCTACCGGATGCTGGCGGGCGACGACACGCTGCTGTATGTCGGCAAGGCCCGCGACCTGAAGAAGCGGGTCTCGTCGTACTTCCAGAAGACGCAGCCGAGTCCGCGGATCGCGCACATGGTCGCGCGGATCGTGCGCATCGAGACGACGGTCACCGGGTCGGAGGCGGAGGCGCTGCTGCTCGAGAACAACCTGATCAAGACCCAGGCGCCGCGCTACAACATCCTGTTCCGCGACGACAAGTCGTATCCGTACCTGAAGTTCACCGCCCACCGCTTCCCGAGGATCGCCTACTACCGGGGCGGCACCGATCGGCGCAGCCAGTTCTTCGGCCCGTATCCGAGCGCCTGGGCGGTGAAGGAGAGCATCCAGGTGCTGCAGAAGGTGTTCCGTCTGCGGACCTGCGAGGACTCCGTCTTCACCAACCGCTCGCGCCCGTGCCTGCTCCACCAGATCGGCCGCTGCACCGCGCCCTGCGTCGGCGAGATCGACGAGGCCGGCTATCGCTCCGACGTCGATGCCGCGGTCCGGTTCCTGCGCGGCGGCCAGCAGGAGGTGCTGCGCGACTTCGAGGCGCGGATGCATGCCGCCGCGGGCGAACTGCGCTTCGAGGAAGCGGCCGTGCTGCGCAACCGCATGACGGCGCTGTCGCGGGTGCTGCATCAGCAGACGATGGAGACCGGCACCGACATCGACGTGGACATCATCGCGGTCGAGACCGGCGGCGGGCGGGTGTGCGTGAACCTGGCGATGGTGCGCGGCGGCCGTCACCTGGGCGACCGGGCCCACTTCCCGACCCGCGTCGATGCGCTCGACGAGCAGGTGCCGGGCGAGGTGCTCGAGGCCTTCCTCTCCCAGCACTATGCGGATGGCGACGTGCCGCCGGTGCTGGTCTGCGCCATCGATCCGGCGACGTCCGACGCGCTGCCGCTGCTGCAGGCCAGCGCCGGCCACCCGATCACCTGGGTCCGTCAGCCGAACGGCCCCCGCCGTCGCTGGCTCGAGCAGGCGACGCTGAACGCGAAGATGGCCCTCGCACGGGTCCTGGCCGAGGAGGGCTCGCAGAAGAGCCGGACCCGCGCGCTGGCCGATGCCCTGGCCCTCGACGACGGGGACCTCGATGCGCTGCGGGTCGAGTGCTTCGACATCAGCCACACCATGGGCGAGGCGACCCAGGCGTCGTGTGTCGTCTATCACCAGCATGCGATGCAGCGCGGGGAGTACCGGCGCTTCAACATCGAGGGCGTGATCGGTGGCGACGACTACGCGGCGATGCGCCAGGTGCTGACCCGCCGCTACGGCAAGCTCGCCGCGGCCCTGGCCGGGGCCGATCCCGGTGCCTCCACCGTGGCCGAGGACGAGAAGGGGGCCACGGAGATCGCGGAGACCGCAGAGACCGCGACGACCGCTGAGACCGCGGAAACCGCCGAGACCGCCGAGACCGCCGAGACCGCCGCCGTCCCGATCGAGTCGCGCATTCCCCAGATCGTGCTGATCGACGGGGGCAAGGGCCAGGTCGAGGTCGCGCGTCAGGTGTTCGAATCGCTCGGTCTGGACCCGTCGATCCTGGTCGGCGTCGCCAAGGGCGAGGACCGCAAGGTCGGCCTCGAGACCCTGGTCTTCGCCGACGGTCGCGACGCCCTTGTCCTGGGGCGCGAATCGCCGGCGCTGATGCTCATCGCCCAGATCCGCGACGAGGCGCATCGCTTCGCGATCACCGGCATGCGCGCGCGCCGCGCGAAGACGCGCAACACCTCTCGCCTCGAGGAGATCGACGGGGTGGGGCCGCGCAAGCGCCAGCGCCTGCTCGCGAGATTCGGTGGCTTGCGTGGCATGATGGCAGCCAGCGTCGATGATCTCGCTTCGGTCGAGGGGATTTCGCGGGCGCTGGCCGAAGACATCTACAAGCGCCTGCACTGATGCGGTGGAACCTGCCGAACGCGCTCACCTGGCTGCGGATGCTTGCCATTCCGCTGCTGGTGGCGGTCTACCTGCTGCCCGCGGAACCCGGGTCGATGCCGACGCGCAACCTGATCGGAACCACGATCTTCGTGGCCGCCGCGATCACCGACTGGTTCGATGGCTGGCTGGCGCGGCGGCTCGGCCAGACCTCGGCATTCGGCGCGTTCCTCGATCCGGTCGCCGACAAGCTCCTGGTGTGCGCGGCGCTGGTCCTGCTGCTCGATCTGCAGCGGGTCGATGCGCTCGTCGCCGTCGTGATCATCGGCCGTGAGATCGCGATCTCGGCGTTGCGCGAATGGATGGCGGGCATGGGCGCACGGACGAGCGTCGCCGTGCACTCGATCGGCAAGCTCAAGACCGTCGCCCAGCTCGTCGCCATTCCGATGCTGCTCTACGATCAGACCCTGCTGGGCACCGTGCCGGTCCACCAGATCGGCACCTGGCTGATCTACGCGGCCGCGCTCCTGACGCTCTGGTCGATGTTCTACTACCTGCGGCAGGCGTGGCCGCACCTTCGCGACTCGTCCTGAACCGTTCGTCGGCGTGGCCGTTTTGACGCGCCTCGAAAACCTGCTATGATCTTCCTTCTGTCGGGAACGACAGATTCTGTTGGCAACGACAGACTGCGGGAGTAGCTCAGTTGGTAGAGCGCAACCTTGCCAAGGTTGAGGTCGCGAGTTCGA
>CAIUGQ010000382.1 GCA_903898725.1 uncultured Burkholderiales bacterium
GCGATGGTCGGCCTTGCGTCCTCCGCCGCGAAGTACCCGTCGATGCTGTCGGGCGGGGAGCGGCAGCGCGTGGCGATCGCGCGCGCGCTGGTTGTCGAGCCGTCGATCGTGCTGATGGACGAGCCGTTCTCCGCGCTCGATCCGAACACGCGCCGCCGCCTGCGCGCCGAGATCGAGCGGATCTGGCAGCACACCGGCCGCACCGTGCTCTTCGTCACCCATGACATCGACGAGGCGCTCACGCTCGCCGACCGCATCGTGCTGCTGTCCGGCAAGCCGACCCGCGTGCTCGAGACCGTCGTCGTCGATGCCCCGCGGCCGCGCCGTCCGGCCGACGACCCCCGGCTGGCCGCGCTGCGCGACCGCCTGAACCAGCTCTTCCGCTCGCTCGAGCCTTCGTCCGAATCCGATCCACAGGAGCCCGACGCATGAACCGCCGCCAGATCCTCGCCGCCGCCCCCGCACTGCTCGCCGCCCCCCACGTCCGTGCACAGGCGCGTCAGAAGATCACCTACGGCTACCTGCTCGACCCGGCCTACGAGGCCGTGCTCTGGGCGATCCGCAACGGCCGCGTGAAGTCCGACCTGGTCGACGTCGAGGCGACCGGCCTGCTGATCCCGCAGCTGCTGCAGGCCACCGCGACCAAGCAGTACGACGTCATCATGACCGCGGTGATCGGTGTGCCGGCGGCGGCCGCGCGCGGCCTCGAGCTGCGGATCCTGTCGTCGGCGCTGCATGCATCGACGGTGGGCGAGGGCGGCGGCATCTGGGTGAAGAAGGGCAGCCCGATCAAGAGCGCCGCCGACCTGAAGGGCAAGACGCTCGCGTCCTACGGGCTGCGCGCGACCGGCTACATGTATGCGCGCGAGGCGCTGCGCCGCGAGTTCGGCCTGAACATGGCGCTCGAGGGCGGCGACGTGCGGCAGGTCGAGGTGCAGGCGCCGAACCTGCCGGCCGCGCTCGCCACCGGCCAGACCGACGCGGCGACGCTGATCCACAGCCAGTCCTGGCGTGCGATGCAGTCGGGCGAGTTCGTGAACATCTGCGAGACCGGCAAGATCGTCAACGCGGCGCACGGCACGCTGACCTCGGCGATCAACGTCTCCTACCCCGAGCGGCTCGCCGCGCGGCCCGATGCGTTCCGCGAGTTCAACCGGATGCTCAAGGCCTCGGTCGACTATGCGATGTCGCACCGCGACGAGGTGTTCGGCGCGGTGGCGAAGCAGGCGAACATCGACCGCAAGTTCTTCGACTGGTGGTTCGACCGCACGACCACCGTGCCCGCCGTCTTCGGCGAGCAGCATGCGAAGGCGGTGGGCACCGCGTGGACGATCGGCCGCGTGTTCAACATGGTGCCGACGGTGCCCGACGTGCGCGCGCTGACCTGGGACCAGGCGCTGCGCGGGTGAGTTCGGCGGTGGCGCGGGGCGGCCCCGGCGCGGCGACCGGGCCCGCGGGTCCGTCGGTCGCCGCGCGGCGGGCGGTCGCAGCGGCTTTCGTGGCCGCGATCGCGCTCGCCTGGGTCGTCTCGAGCGGCCGCGTGCCGGCCTACATGCTGCCGCCCCCGGCGGACGTCGGTGCCGCGATGTGGTCGCTGGTGGCCACGCCGCTGCGGGCCGTGCACCTGGCTGCCACGCTTGCGCACATCGGTGCGTCGATCGCGATCGCGTTCGTCGGCGGCGCCGTGCTCGCGTTCGCCGCCCACTACGCACGCTGGAGCGCGCCGGCGATCCACCGTCGGCTCGGGCCCTTCCTGTCCGCCTTCTCCGGCATCGGCTGGACCCTGCTCGGCGTGATCTGGTTCGGCGTCTCGAGCTTCACCGTGGTGTTCACCATCGTCGCGGTGCTGCTGCCGTTCGCGCTGGTGAACCTGCGCGAGGGGCTGCTCGCGCTCGACGCCGAGCTGCTGGAGATGGGCAGCAGCTTCGGGCGGCGGCGCGGCGCGACGTTCCGGCTGCTGGTGCTGCCCTCGCTGCTGCCCTTCGCCGCCGCGACGCTGCGGATCATGTTCGGCGTGGCGTGGAAGGTCACGCTGACCGCCGAGCTCTTCGGCGGCGGCCGCGGCCTGGGCTACGTGATCAACGTCGCGCGCCAGGACTACGACACCGCCACGCTGTTCGCGGTGATCGCCTTCATCATCGTCGTGGTGACGCTGGCCGACCGGCTGGTGTTCGGGCCGCTCGAGCGGCGCACCGCGCGGCAGTTCGGAGGTCGTGCGTGAGCCTCGCACGCCGTCCGGGCGCGCTGTGGCTCGCCGACGCGCTGGTGGTCGTCGCGATCGCCGGCTGGGCCTGGGGCGCGCGTTCGCTGCCGGAGTTCGTGCTGCCCGGGCCGCTCGCGGTGGGCGAGCGGCTGCTGGTGCTGTTCACCGACCCCGACTTCC
>CAIUGQ010000383.1 GCA_903898725.1 uncultured Burkholderiales bacterium
CCCGGCCCAGGACCTGTCGCCGCGCAGCGCGACCGCCTCGGGCAGCCAGCCCCGGTTCCTGCCGTTCCTGCGCGACTACCGCGGCCGCCTGCTCGAGCTCGCACTCGCCGGCGTGATGATCAACGGCGAGACCGTGCTGCTGCCGCTGTACACGATGCTGGTCTACGACAAGGTCGTGGGCACCCAGATCACCGAGACGCTGTGGGCGCTGGCCATCGGGCTGTCGCTCGCGGTGGTGCTCGAGATGGTGCTCAAGGCGGTCCGCACGCACACCGTCGAGACGGTGGCCTGCCGGATGGACGCCCGCACCGAACGCCATCTGATGACGCGGCTCTTCGAGCAGCGCGGGGCGATGCCCTCGGTCGGCACCATGCTCGCGCGCTACCGGGACCTCGCCGGCGCCCGCGACTTCCTGTCGTCGAACTGGCTGCTGGCGCTCGCCGACACCCCGTACGTGGCGATGTTCCTGGTGATCGTCGGCATCGTCGGCGGTCCCATCGTCTGGGTGCCGATCTGCACCGGCCTGGTGATGGTGCTGGGGCATGCGCTGCTGCACGCGCCGGCCCAGCGCTACGGCGAGCTCGCCACCCAGGCGCAGACCCGCAAGGTCGCGGTGCTTGCCGAGGCGCTCGGTGCCGGCGAGGTCGTCCGGGCCACCTACCTGCGCCATGCGTTCTCGCGCCGCTTCGGCCAGCTCGCCGAGCAGGGCGCGCTCGCCCAGGCGCGCAGCCGCTACTGGAACCACCTCGGTCACCATGTGACCGGCAGCGCGGTGACGCTGTGCGCGGTCGGCGTGCTGGTGGTCGGCGTCTACCGGATCGAGGCGCAGCTGCTGACGGTGGGCGGCCTGATCGCCTGCTCGATGCTGTCGGCGCGCGCGGTCGCGATGCTCGCCGGCCTGACCCTGATGGCCTCGCGCTGGGCCGAGCTGCGGCGCGCCTCGCGCCAGCTCGACGAGCTGGTCGCCGACACCGACACCTCGCCCAAGACCATCGACGCCGCCGCCGCGCAGTTCAGCGCGAAGGGCAACCGGCTGTCGCTGCGCAACGTGCGCTTCGAGCACGACCCGGCCCGCCCGCTGATCGAGGGGCTGAACCTCGACGTCGCGCCGGGCGAGTTCGTCGTGCTGCTGGGCAAGCCGGGCGCGGGCAAGAGCACGGTGCTCAAGCTGCTGGGCGGCCTGCTCAAGCCCTCGCGCGGCGACGCGATGCTCGACGGCCATTCGATCGCCGACTGGCCGGCCGAGCTGCGCGCGCGCCGCATCGGCATCAAGCCGCAGGATGCGGTGCTCTTCGAGGGCTCGCTGGCCGAGAACATCCTGGCCGGCGCCGAGGCGCATGTCAGCGCCGAACGCTTCGCCGAGGCGCTTGCGGTCTCCGGGCTCGACCAGTGGATCGCCAACGGCGAGCTGTCGCTGTCGCAGAAGCTGCTGCCGGGCGGCGCGAACCTCTCGGGCGGTCAGCGCCAGGTGATCGTGCTGGCGCGTGCCCTGGTCTCGGGGCCGCAGGTGATGCTGCTCGACGAGCCGACGGTGGGCCTGGACCAGGCGACCGAGGCCGGCATCGTCTCGCGGCTGCGGGTCTGGTCGAAGGGCCGCACGATGGTCGTCGCCACCCACAGCATGGCGCTGGTCAACGCGGCCGACCGGCTGATCGTCGTCGAGGGCGGCAAGGTCGTCGCCGACGGACCGCGCGACCGCGTGCTGGTGCAGCCGCAGCGCGCGCAGCCGACGGCGCGCCCGGCGACGGGCGCTCCAGCACACTCGGGCTGAGCCCGCGGCGGTCCGCCCGCGCGGACCGTCGTCGGCGCCCCGTCATCCGGGGCGCGTGCCGGTGTGATCCAATGCGGGCCGGACAGGCCCGCACGATGACCCGCAGCACCCCCTTCGCTTCCGCCCCCACTGGTGTCTCCGACGCCGGTCCGCCGCGCACGCTGCGTGTGGTCGGCGATCGTCTCCTCACGCTCGACCAGACCCGGCTGCCGTTCGAGGTGATCGACCTCGTGCTGGCCGATGCCTCGGCCTGCGCCCGTGCGATCGCCACGATGCAGGTCCGCGGTGCGCCGCTGATCGGCGCGGTCGCGGGCTTCGGGCTGGCGTTCGCGCTGCGCGAGGCGGCGGAGGCTGTTGCCGCCGGAGCGGCCTCTGATGCGGCCCGTGATGCGGCCCGTGATGCTGCCCCTGATGCTGACTCTGTTGTGGCCTCCGATTCGGTCTCCGATGCGGCCCTCGACGCCGTCCTCGACGCGGCCGTCGAGCGGCTCGCGGCGACCCGGCCCACCGCGGTCAACCTGCGCTGGGCGCTCGAGCGTGTGCGCACGCGCGTGCGCGCGCTGCCGGCGGCCGCGCGCGCGTCGGCTGCCTGGGACGAGGCCTGCGCCATCGCCGACGAGGACGTCGCGATCAACGCGTCGATCGGCGTGCACGGCGCGGCGCTGCTGCGCGAGGTGGCGGCGCGGCGTGCCGCCGCCGGCCGCCCGGTCGAGGCGGCCTCGCCGCTCCAGGTCCTGACCCACTGCAACGCCGGCCGGCTCGCCGCCGTCGCCCACGGCACGGCGCTCGCCCCGATCTACGCGCTGCACGCCGCAGGCGTGCCGCTGCACGTGTGGGTCGACGAGACCCGGCCGCGCAACCAGGGTGCGAGCCTGACGGCGTGGGAGCTCGCCGACGCGGGCGTGCCGTGCACCGTGATCGCCGACAACGCCGGCGGCCTGCTGATGCGCGAGGGCCGCGTCGATGCGGTGATCGTCGGCTGCGACCGCGTCGCGCGCAACGGCGACGTCGCCAACAAGATCGGCACCTACCTGAAGGCGCTGGCCGCGCGCGACGCCGACGTGCCGTTCTGGGTCGCCTGTCCGACCCCGACGGTGGACCTGTCGATCGCCGACGGCGCGGCGATCCCCATCGAGTACCGCGATCCGCGCGAGCTCACCCATGCGAGCGGGCGCGCCGCCGACGGCCTGCCGGGTGAGCTGCAGCTGGTGCCCGATGGCGTCGCCGCGCTCAATCCGGCCTTCGACGTCACGCCCGCGCGGCTGGTCGACGCGCTGCTCACCGAGCACGGTGCCTGCGCGGCCGGCGAGGCCGGGCTGAGGGCCCTGCCGCCCTTCGCGGCGTGGGGCGGGGCGCCGGCCCCTACAATCCACGGCTGACACACGACGAGGACGATGATGGAACTGGAGGCGACACGTGCGCTGCCCGCGGACCGCGACACGGTCTGGGCCGCGCTCAACGACCCCGAGGTGCTGCGACGCTGCATCCCGGGCTGCGAGTCGCTCGTGCAGAACGAGGACGGCTCGCTGTCGGCGAAGCTGACCACCAAGATCGGGCCGGTGTCGGCCCGGTTCGCCGGTACCGTCTCGCTGCACGACCTGGTGCCGCCGGAGTCGTACCGGCTGGCCTTCCAGGGGCAGGGCGGCGTGGCTGGCTTCGCCAAGGGCGAGGCCTGGGTGCGCCTCGACGTCGCCGAGGGCGGCGGCACGAGCATGCACTACCGCAGCAAGGCGGCGGTCGGCGGCAAGCTCGCCCAGGTGGGGGCGCGGCTGATCGACGCGTCGGCCCGCAAGCTCTCCGACGAGTTCTTCGAGCGCTTCGCGGCCGAGGTCGCACCGCCGGTGGCCGAGGCCGAGGCCGTGGCTGCCGCGCCGGTGCCCGGCCCGGCACCGGCCGACGCGCCGGTCGTGCCGGTCGCGCCGG
>CAIUGQ010000384.1 GCA_903898725.1 uncultured Burkholderiales bacterium
GCGGCCGCGGCCGAAGCCAGCAGTGCGATCAGGACGACGGCGGGCAGCGAGGGGCGAAGCGGGGTCATTCCGGGGCGGGGGCAGGCGGCGGTTCGGGTCACGGGGGTCGGCACGGTCTACAGGTCCGCAGCGTACCGCGCCAGCATCTGCGCCTGGGTCTCGGCCGGCGCGGCGTCCCCGATCTGGTCCTTCAGCATCTCGCCCATCGTGGGCAGCGCCGAGCGCGGCGCCTGGCGCGTCGCATCCCACAGCTTCGAGCGCATCAGCGCCTTGGCGCAGTGCAGGTAGGCCTCGCGCACCGTCACCTCGATCACCAGCCGCGGGGCGCGCGCGAACAGCGCGAGCCGGGCGGGATCGACGGTGAGCCGCGCGGTGCCGTTCACCCTCAGCGTCTCGTCGACGCCGGGGACCATGAACAGCAGGCCGAGCGATCCGGTGGCGACGATGTTCTCCAGCGTGTCGAGGCGGTTGTTGCCGGTGGCGTCGGGCAGCAGCAGCGTCTGCGCATCGGGGGCGAGCACGAAGCCCGGATCGCCGCCGCGCGGCGACGCGTCCATCGTGCCGTCCGCGCCCCGGCTGGCGAGCACGACGAAGGGCGAGAGCGCGACGAAGCGGCGGCAGTGCGGATCGAGCGCATCGAGCTGCTTGCGCAGCGAGCGCTCCTTGGCGGGCGGATACAGCGCGCGCAGCGCCTCGAGGGTGTCGATCGTCATCGCAGGCTCCGGGGCGCGCTGCCGGGCGGAGGTGCCCGCGGTGCCGCGCCCGCTCGGGCGCAAGGTGTACCCGAAGACGCCGCCCGAGTCGAGTCGGCGGCCCCCCGCCCAGGGCCGAGCCGACGCAGGGCTCACCCGCTCAGGTCGTCGGCAGCGGCGTGCGACGCTTGAGCAGGTAGCGCTGCTCGCCGTCCATCACCAGTTCGCCGCGCTGGTTGTGGACCGTGGAGCGCATCGCCAGGACCCCGGTCGTGCGGCCCGGGACCAGCTCCGAGACCTCGAGCAGGCAGCGCAGCGTGTCGCCGGCATGGACCGGCCGCAGGAAGCGGCTGCGCTGCTCGATGAAGCCCTTCATCGAGTCCTCGACCATGTGCGGCCACAGGCCGGCGCCGGCGGCGGTCTGGATCAGCACCTGGAAGCCATGGGCGAGCAGGCCCGGCGCGCCGTGCGCGCGGCAGTACTCGACGTCGTAGTGCGACGGATGGTTGTCGCCGCTGGCGAGCTGGAAGGCGGCGAAGAGGGCTTCGGTGATCGTGCGCGAGGGCAGCGGGAAGCGCTCGCCGACGTGGAAGTCCTCGAACCAGCGCTGCTCGCAGAGCGCATGGTTGTCGGCCTGGGCGGGAGCCTGAACGGGGGCGGGCGAGGAGGCGGTCATGGCCCCTGTGTACCGGAACCGCGTCGAGGCGTCGAGTCGGCCGGCCGGCCGCGCACGCTCAGCCCGTGCCGCCCATCCCCGGCGCACCGAGCGCCGACGGTGCCGGACCGGACTCGGCGTGCGCGTCGCTGCCGTCGATGCAGACCCGATCCCGTCCGGAGCGCTTGGCGCGGTACAGGCTGAGGTCGGCGCGACCGAGCAGCTCGCTCGCCGTCATGCCCGGCCGCGCGAGCGCGACACCGACCGACACCGTCACCGCGAGCGCCTCGCCGAACTCGGTCCACGGGTGATCGGCCACCGCCTCGCGAAGCCGGTCGGCCACCGCGCGGGCGGTCTCGGGTCCGCCCGAGGCGGGCAGCACCACCAGGAACTCCTCGCCGCCCCAGCGGCCGATCCGGTCGCTCACCCGCAGCGAGCGGGCGGCCACGGTCACGAACCGGCGCAGCACGTCGTCGCCGACCGGATGACCGAAGCGGTCGTTGATGCCCTTGAAGTGGTCCAGGTCCACCAGCGCGACCGCCAGCGGTCCGCCCTGGGCGTCGACGCCCTGCAGCGCGGTGTCGAGCGCGTCCATGATCGCGCGCCGATTCAGCGCCCCGGTGAGCGCATCGCGCATCGCCAGGCGCTCGAGGCGACCGGTGGCGTCGGCCAGTTCGCGCCCGCGCTGCACCAGCTCGCGCCGCAGCCGGGCACCGTACAGCCCGAGCAGCGCACAGCGCCCGAGCGACAGCGAGATCCAGATCGTCGACAGCGCGGCCTGCAGCGGCGTGGCGGCCGGCAGCGCCGGCGGCGCCTCGAGCGAGGACACCACCGCGGCCAGCCCGACCGTGATGCCGGCCCAGGCGAACAGCAGCTGGCGCGGCGTCATGCGCAGCGCGGCGAAGGCGAAGACGATGAAGAGCACCGCGGCCAGCGGCATCGCGACCGCCGGCGACAGGGCCGCGGCGGTCAGCGCGACCGTCGAGGCCGCGAGCAGCTGCGGCAGCGTCAGATAGCGGTCGCGCGGACGCCGGTTCCAGCGGAGCAGGAACGCGATGCCGAAGCCGGCACCGCTCGCCAGACCGCCGACCGTGACCGTCCAGAACGCCGCCTCCGCAGGCACGCCCGCCCCCCAGGTCAGCAGAGCGAGCATCAGCGCATCGACGGACCAGCTGCCCGTCGCGACCGCGAGCATGCGCAGCGGCGGCACGTCGCGGCCGGCGGCTTCGGTGCTCGATCGGGCGGAGGACGGGGGCGAGGTGGCTCTCATGGACGGGTCATGCTCGATCCAGGGCCCGCCGACGGGCCTGCGGACGGAGATCGACGACGGATGGTCTACAGACGAGGTCGCTGCGGTCGAGGGCCGCACGCCGACCGGACGGGTCGGGCGGCCGAGCGGAGGTCGCTCGGGCGTGGATTCAGCCGGGCGGCTTCAGCCGGGCGGCAGCTGCCCTTCGACCACCGTGTGCCGCCCCTCGACCCGGACCGCCACCTCGAACCCGAGGCGGGCGAGCGCTCGCGACACCGCCTGCGGCGACTGCCAGCTCTCGTAGCGGCCCGTCACGTAGGGCAGCACCCGTCCGGTCAGCTCGAACAGCCAGCCGTTGGCGAGGATGTAGAGCACATGCGCCATGCGCACCGGGCTGCGCGCCTGCCACGCCTCGCCGAGGTAGCCCTGGGCCGTGCGGCGACCGTGCAGCGTCAGCCAGATGCGTCCGCCGGGACGCAGCACGCGGCGCATCTGCGCGAGCGCACGCGGCACGTTCGTGTACGGCAGCGAGACCCGACACATGGCCAGGTCCACCGTGCCGGCTTCGAGCGGGATCTGCTCGGCGCCCGCGACCTCGAGCTGCAGCCGGTCGCCGAAGGTCTTCCGACCGTGCGCGATGGCGGCCTCGTCGACGTCGATGCCGATGCAGCGGCGCCCTTCGGTGCCGAGCGCGATCAGCGACTGCCCGATGCCGCAGCCCACGTCGAGGATCGTCGTCTCGCCGTCGTGCACCTGCGGCAGCACGCGCCGCGAATCGCCCGAATCGAGGGCGATGCGCAGTTCTTCGAGGTGGTAGTCGAGGTTCTTGCCCATGCCGTGGGTCCAGGCCGTGCGACGTCGTTCGGGGAGCGCATGGTGCCGTCGGCCGCGGCCGGCGGCAAGCTCAATCGTGGACCGGCAGCTCGACGGCCAGGCCGAAGCGCTCGAACTCCACCATGCTGCCGGGCGGCGCGCCCAGCCGGCGCAGCGCGTGCCGCACGAAGGGCACGCCCTGCTCGACGTCGACGAGCTCGAGGTCGAGCTCCACCGACACGATGCGCCGGTCGCGGCTCAGCTGGGTGCCGCCGCCGGTCACGCGACCGAGCTTCTCGCGGCGCAGGGCCTCGTCCAGGGGGTCGGAATACTTGACCGTGCGGGCAGCCGGACTCAGCGGGTCGGGCAGCCGGACATGCACCGCGACCGGCTCCTCGGCGGCGGCCGTCGCGCACGCGAGCGCCGACGCGAGGCAGACCGCGGCGACTCGGGCGAACGAACGAAGGCGGAACCAGACCAAGGCGGACTCCGAGTGCATGGGCGTGGCGCGAGCATAGCCCCTGCCGACCGGCGCCGCCCAGCAACCCGCCGCGGATCCCTAGGTCCGTAGCCGACGACCCGCCCTTGCGGATGAGCGGCGCGCGCCGCGCCTACAGCGTCAGGGTCATGAAGACGCTGTTCGGGTCCTCGGCATAGTCGCCGAACGGCCCGCAGGGCTCGAAGCCCGCGCGCGCATAGAGCCTGCGGGCCGGCGCGAAGGCCGGCATCGAACCGGTCTCCAGGCTCAGGCGCATGTAGCCGCGGTCGCGCGCGCGATCGAGCAGGTGCGCGAGGATCCCGGCCGCGACGCCCCGCCCTCGGTGCGCATCGATCGTGCGCATCGACTTCACCTCGCCGTGCCGGGGATCGAGCTCGCGCAGCGCGCCGCAGCCGAGCAGCACGCCGGCCTCCCAGGCCGACCAGAAGGTCACGTCGGGCGCACGCAGCCGGTCGACATCCATCGCGTGGACACTCTCGGGCGGCGACAGCGTGTGCATGTGGCGCAGGTGCGCCTCGAGAAGCGCGCGGATGGCGGGGCCGCTCAAGTCGTCGAGCAGGAGGTCCATGGTCGGTGTGCGGGCCGGCCGCCGCTACCGGTACTGCGCGGCACTGATGAACTGGCCGAAGGTCTCGCACCAGATCACCACGGTCGTGAAGCGCGACGGATCCACCGAGTCCGGCACCGGGACGATGAAGTTCTCGAAGGTCTTCACGTCGCCGACCCGAACCATCGTCGACTTCAGGCGATTGAAGTCGGCCTCCGTCTCGACGAAGGTCGGGGACAGGTAGAGCTTGTAGTCCGGTCCGGGCGCGAGCCGCCCGGCCAGCACGATGCTGCGCGCACCGACCGAGACCGTGCCCTCGCCCCAGTGCAGCGCGTCGCTGTCCTTGAGGTCGCGGCGGAACTGCCCGGTGAACCTGGCTTCGCCGGCCTGTGTGGAGACCTCGGCCGCCGAGGGTGCATCCGGGGCGATCAGGATCGGCAGCGCGTAGATGCCGAGGCCGAAGCCGAGCCCCAGGCACAGCAGGTGGGAGGCGACGAGAAGCGGGGTGCGCATCGGTGGGCGTCCGGGTTCAGTACGGCCGCGTGGCGTCGCCGCCGTCGGCCGCCAGCATCGCGCCGGTGACGATCGCGACCTGGCCTTCGAAAGGCTTCATGCGGGCTCCGCGCGGCGCGGGTTCGGTGGGCGAGACGTGATCGTAAGCCGGGCGGCCGGACCTCGGCGAGTCCGGCTCCGTCGCCCGGCCCCCCAGCATCGCCCGCCGATCAGGTCGCGCGGCGCGCCCAGGCGTGCAGGCCGGTCGCGGCGAGCAGCAGGACGAACGCCGCGACGTCGATCCGCACGACGCGTGTCACCGGCTCGTTCGCGCCACCGACCAGCATCGCGAGCACGACGAACGAGCCGGTGCTGATGAGTCCCGCGGCGAGCGCCGGGCCGCGCAGGCTCTCGACGAACGCACCCGCCCCGAGCAGCACGCCGATCAGGCCGAAGAGCACGGCGCGATGGCGCATCAGGATCTCGAGGCTCGGGTCGTCGATCCGGATGCCGTAGAGGGTGGCGAGCCGGCCGGGTCCGGCCACGCCGATGACCGGCAGCAGGTGGATCGCGGCGACGAGCAGCAGGATGGCGGGGATGACGAGGCGCATGGCGGAACACCGGCTGGAGGAACGCCCGTTATAGAGCGTCGCGCTTCGCCTCGCGATGATGCGGCAGGTCATCGCCGCGACCGATGCGCCCGGCGGGTGCCCTCACCGCGCCATGAACGGCCTCCCCGATTCGAGGTGGCGCTGCACGATCGGCCGCGCACTGGCACCATGGCGGATACGGCGCCCCGTCGGCCGCCGCGACCCCAGGACCCTGCGATGCGACTCTCCACGATGCGGCTGCGTGCCGCGGCTGCCCTGCTACTCGGCTCGGCGGTGCCCGCCGCGATGGCCCACCACCCGATGGGAGGCGCCGTGCCCGAGACCGCGTGGCACGGTGTGCTGTCGGGGCTCGCGCATCCGGTGATCGGCGCGGACCACCTGCTGTTCCTCGTGGCCGCCGCCGTCGCCACCGCCTGCTCGGACATGCCGCCGGCGCGCTCGATGCGCCTGCTGCTGGCCTTCGTCGCGGCCGGCATCGCGGGCGCCGTGCTGCGGGTGCCGGGGGTCGAGTTGCCCTTCGCCGAGGCCGCCGTCGGCATGTCGCTGCTGGCGGTGGCGGCGCTGCTGTGGACGCGCTGGCGCGGCCTGGCCGCGCCGATGACGCTCGCCTGCATCGCCGGCCTGCTGCACGGCCATGCGTATGGCGAAGCCGTGATCGGCGCCGAGGCGACGCCGATCCTGGCCTACCTCGCCGGCCTGATGGTCGTGCAGAGCGCGATCGCGCTCGCGTGCTTCCAGGGCACCCGCCGCTGGCGCGCCGCCGCACCCGCTGCATTCGGCCGCGCCCGCGGTGCCCTCGCGGTGGCAGCCGGCGCGATGGGCACCTGGGGCGTGGCGCTCGGTCTGATCGGCTGACGCGCGCCGCTCAGGGCGTCATCACGATCTTGCCGAGCGCCGATCCGGCCTCGAGCAGCTCGTGCGCACGCCGCACCTCGGCGAGCTTCAGACGCGCCGAGATCGCCGGCCGGATCTCGCCGCGCTCGAGCGCGCCGATCAGCTCGGTCATCAGCGCGCGCCGCGCGTCGCGCTGATGGTCGTAGTAGTGGAACGAGAAGCTGCGCACCGACGGGCACACCGACATGTGCGCGCGCAGCGCGGCGCTCAGGTTCTCCTGCGGCATCGGCGAGAAGCCGTTGAACGAGACGAGCGAGCCCCAGTCGCCGAGCGCCGCGACGTAGGGCACGAACATCTCGCCGCCCGCGTGCTCGAAGATCGCGCCGACGCCGGCGCCGCCCGTCAGCTCGCGGACCCGCGCGACGACGTCCTCGCGACGGTAGAACACGGCGTGGTCGATGCCCTGCTCCCGCGCGAACGCAGCCTTCTCCTCGGAGCTGACCGAGCCGATCACGGTCATGCCCGCCCGCTTGGCGAGCTGCACGAGCGCCATGCCCACGCCGCCGGCCGCCCCGACCACCAGCACGCTGCGCGGCGCCTTGGGGTGCACGCAGTCCTGCAGCAGCGCGAGCGCCACCTGGTAGTTCGGCAAGCAGACCGCGTCCTCGCAGGACACCCGCTCGTCCAGCACGAAGGGCGCGTCGGCCGGCACGAGCACCTCCTCGGCGTAGCAGCCGCCGCGCATCGCGAGCTCGCGCGCGCTCAGCAGCACCTTGGTGCCGACCGCCAGACCCGTCACGCCTGCGCCCACCGCCGAGATCCGCCCGGCCACGTCGTTGCCGGGGTTCGCCGGCAAGGGCGGCATCCACTTGTAGACGCCCGAGCGGATCAGCGCATCGGGGGTGCCGACACCGAACGCCTCGGCGCGGATGCGGACCTGGCCGGGCCCCGGCTGGGGCACGGGTAGGTCGACGAGCTCCAGGGCCTCGGGGCCGCCGGGCGTCGAGACGAGCACTGCCTTCATCACGGTTCTCCTCGGGTACGGACGGCCTACTGGGTGCCGCCCTCGTCCATGGCCAGCAGCGCGGCGGTCACGCTGCGCTCGGTCGACGTCACGTGCCGCGCGAGCAGCGACTGCGCGCGCTCGGCGTCGCGGGCGAGCACCGCCTCCATCAGCTGCCGGTGCTCGGCATGCTTGGCGCGCGGCAGCTTGCGGTGGCGCGCCGAGAAGCGCCGGTAGCGCTCGGCGGCATCGAAGAGCTGCGCGACCAGCCCGCGCAGCAGCGGCGAGCTCGAGCCGGCGTAGATCGCCAGATGGAACTCGCGGTGCCGCTGCGACCAGGTGTCGTCGAGCGCCGGCGCGACATCGCGCAGCCGCTGCTCGGTCAGCGCGAGCGTGTGCGCGGCGGCCACCAGCGCCGATTCCCAGGCGTCGTCGCCGTGCGCGATCGCGTCGCGCAGCGTCTCGCCCTCGACGAGGAGGCGCACCCGCGTGAGGTCGGCCATCCCCTGCACGGTCAGCGGCGCGACCCGGAAGCCCCGGTTCTCGTAGGCATTGACCAGACCGATCGCGGCCAGCCGGCTCAGTGCCTCGCGCAGCGGACTGCTGCTCACGCCGTAGCGCTGGCCGAGCTCCTCCACGCGCAGCCGCTCGCCCGGCGCGAACTCGCAGCGAACGATCGCGGCGTGCAGCGCCGCGTAGGCGCGGTCGGTCTGGGTGGCGGCGGGGGTCGGTTCCGGGAGGGAGGCGGTCATCGCTGGATCGGCATCGGGCCGTCGGTGCACCACCGGTGCATCGGACGATCGGGTCTTCAGATCGTAGCACGATCATCGACGGAAATATCGTTTGTGCACAGCGTGCGTTTTATGCACAATCCACCCGCACACCCACACCCGGACGGCTCGGACCGTCCGACTCGGAGGAACACCATGAAGCTGCTGTCGTTCCGGCTTGCCGGCCGCGAGACCTGGGGCGCCGTCAAGGGCGACGCCGTCGTCGACCTCGGTGCCGTCACCGGCCTGGCCACCCTCGCCGACTTCATCGCCAGCCCGCGCTGGGCCGAGCGCGACGCGCTGCTGGCGGCCGCCACGCCGGTCGCGCCGCTCGCCGGCCTCGACTACCTGCCGCCGATCCCGCGCCCCGAGAAGATCGTCTGCGCGGTCCGCAACTACATGGACCACCACCAGGAGGTGATCGCCGCCGGCATGCATCGCGAGCTGTCCGAGGAGCCGCCGATCTTCCTGCGCGTCTGGCGCTCGCAGGTCGCCCACGGCAAGCCGATCGTGCGCCCGCAGGTCTCCGACTCGCTCGACTGGGAGGCCGAGCTCGCGGTCATCATCGGCAAGGAAGGCCGCTGCATCCCGGAGGCGCGCGCCTACGAGCACGTCGCGGGCTACTCGGCCTACAACGACGGCAGCATCCGCGAGTGGCAGTTCCACGCCAAGCAGATCGCCTCGGGCAAGAACTTCGAGTCCACCGGCGGCTTCGGTCCGTGGATGGTCACGGCCGACGAGATCGAGCCGGGCCGGCAGCTCAAGATCGAGACCCGCATCAACGGCGAGGTGCTGCAGTCGGGTCACACCGGGCACATGATCTTCTCGATCCCGAAGCTGATCGCCTACGCCTCGACGATCTTCACGCTGGTGCCCGGCGACGTGATCATCACCGGCACCCCCGCCGGCGTGGGCTGGAGCCGCAAGCCGCCCCGCTTCATGAAGCCCGGCGACGTCTGCGAGGTGCAGATCGAAGGGATCGGCACGCTGGTCAACCCGATCGTGCAGCAGGCCTGACGGCCGCGACGCGCACGACGAGGAGGAGGAGACATGAACCATCGCAGAACGGCCCTCGGGGCCGCCGCCGGCCTGGCCGCCGCCTGGGCGCTGCCCGCACGCGCGCAGGCCTATCCCGACCGACCGCTGAGGATCGTCCAGGGCTTCGCGCCCGGCGGCAACGCCGACACCATCGCGCGCCTGGTGGGCGCGGAGATGCAGAAGGGGCTCGGGCAGAACGTCGTCGTCGAGACGATGACCGGTGCGGGCGGCGCGATCGCCTCGGCCGCAGTCGCACGTGCGAAGCCCGACGGCCACACGGTGCTGCTGGCGACCGGCGGTCACGTCGTCGCCGCCGTGATGTCCGCCAAGCCCACCTACCGGGCGGCCGCCGATTTCGAGGCGGTGTCCACGATCACCTTCTTCCCGTTCCTGATCGTGGTGCCCGCCGACTCGAAGTACACCTCGCTGAGCGCGCTGCGGACGGCCGCGCGCGCGGCGCCCGGCACGGTCGGCTTCGGCAGCGCCGGGGTCGGCAGCACCCACCACCTGGCGGGCGAGCTGCTCGCGCGACAGTCGGGTGCGCCGCTGCTGCACGTGCCCTACCGCGGCGACTCCGCCTCGCTGACCGGCCTGCTTTCGGGCGATGCCGCCTGCATGATCGCGCCGCCCACCGCGGTGATCGGGCAGATCCGCGCCGGCAAGGTGCGGGCCCTCGCGAGCACGGGGCCGCAGCGCTGGCCGGGCCTGCCCGAGGTGCCGACGGTGGCCGAACAGGGCGTGGCCGGCTACGACGTGCGCTCGTGGGCCGGTCTGCTCGTGCCGGCCGGCACGCCCCGGCCCATCGTCGAGCGGCTCAATGCCGAGACGCAGAAGGCGCTGCAGGAACCCGCCGTGCGCCAGAAGCTCGTCGACATCGGCGGCGAGGCGCGCGGCAGCACGCCCGACGAGATGAAGGCCATGCTGGTGGCCGAGACCGACAAGTGGAGCCGCCTCGTCGCCGAGGCCAACATCCCCCGTGAATGAGGCCGCCCAGATGACCCTGATCGCCGTGCGCAAGCGCACCCTGTCCGTCGAGACCACCTTCCACGAGAACGGTCCCGCCCCTGCCGTGCCGCTGCGGATCGCGAGCGCCTGCGCCGTGATCCGCAACCCCTACGCCGGGCGCTACGAGCCCGACCTGCTGCCCTTCATGGCCGAGCTGCGCGCCCTCGGGCGTTCGCTCGCCGAGGAGCTGGTGACCGCGCTCGGCGGTGTCGCGAACGTCGAGGTCTACGGCAAGGCCGCGATCGTCGGCGTCGACGGCGAGCTCGAGCACGGCGCGGTCTGGCACGAGGCCGGCGGCTGGGCGATGCGCTCGGTGCTCGGCGAGCCCAAGGCCATCGTGCCCGCCGCGAAGGCCGTCGCATCGGCCGGCTACCGGCTGATGATGCCGCTGCACCATGTCCATGCCTGCTACGTCCGCAGCCACTTCAACGGCGTCGAGGTCGGCCTCCAGGACGCGCCGCGCCCCGGCGAGATCCTGTACGCGCTCGCGATGGGCACCGGCGGGCGCGTGCACTCGCGGCTCGGCGGACTCACCGCGGAGAACATCGCCGTCCACGACGGCCAACGCTGAACGACCCGGCTCCGGAGGTCATGATGAGCGGCACCCCCTTCGCCCCGAACCTGTCGCACTGCGGCGTCTTCGTCCGCGACCTCGAGCGGATGACCCGGTTCTACTGCGAGGTCTTCGACATGCAGCTGACCGACCAGGGCGAGGGCGTGACCTTCCGGATGTCGCTCGCCTTCCTCAGCTCGCGCTCGGACCAGCACCACCAGCTCGCGCTCGCCACCGGCCGCGGGCCAGACGCGCCGAGCACGGTGATGCAGCTCTCGTTCAAGGTGACCGAGATCGCGCACCTGCGCGAGGCCCGCGCGCGCGCCCTCGCCAGCGGCGCGAGCGCGATGCGCGGCCTGAACCATGGCAACGCCCTGTCGATCTACTTCGCCGATCCCGAGGGCAACACCGTCGAGGTCTACCTCGACACGCCCTGGCAGGTGCGCCAGCCCCACGGCGACCCGCTCGACCTCGAGCGCGGCGACGCCGAACTCTGGGCCGAGACCGAACGGATCTGCCGGGCCGATCCGACCTTCGAGCCGGCCGCCGAGTGGGCGGCGAAGTTCGAGGCGCGGCAGCGGGCGCTGCGGGCGGCGGGGGGCTGAGCGCAGCGAAGATCGACAGCGCGAAGCACCCGAGCGGGCCGTCGACGACCTCGACGCCGATGCGCCCGCTCGCGCATCGGTCCGCCCTCAGCGCTCACAGCTTGGGCAGCACCGCCTTCGCGACGTCCAGGCCCTTCGTGCGCCAGGCGGGCGAGGCCATGCCGGGCACGCGCACCCGCAGCACCGACTGCCCCTTGAGCACGTTGACGGTGTCGATCGCCGCGCAGGCCGCGTCGCCCACGCCCGTCACCGTCTCGGCCCCCTTGCAGTAGCCGTCGAAGGTCATCTTCGCGAACTGCCAGTAGACCTCGACGTCGATCACGGCCGCCGGACTCTTGTCGTCGGCGGTGTAGCGGCAGGCGGTGTAGTGCGCCGCCCCCATGGTCGATTCCTTCTGCGCACCCACCGGCTTGCCCACGAGGCGCGCCGCATCGGCGGTGGACAGCAGCGGGCAGGCCGGGCGCGCCTGCGCGAGGGCGGCCGGGGTGGCGGTCAGGAGCAGGATTCCGGTGACGGACAGGGCCAGGAACGGACGGGACATCGAGGGCCTCTCGATCGGGTGAATGTCGGGCGAAACCGTACCGCGACCTCGGCAGAGCGTCCAGTTCGACGACCCGCGCACTCACCCCAGCACGACGTGATGGCGCAGACACCGAGCGAGCGCGCCAGTTCGGTGAGCGGCGTGCCGCGATGGCGGGCCAGGTCAGTGGCGCACGCGGCGAGCAGCGGCGCGGCACAGGCGATCAGGCGGCGGCGGGAACGGTGCATCGCGAGCGGCAACGGCAGGACGCGGAGCGCCCGAGGCTACCACCCGCCCCGCTTCACTCGATCCCGAAGCGCTGCCAGGACACGACCGTCGACGACACCGGCACCACGCCGAACCAGCGCATGCGGGTCGTCGCATCCGTGCGCACGTACAGATGGCCGCCGACGCGGTAGAGCGTGCTGCGCACGAGGTCCGGACTGCGGTTCGCGTACCGGGACGGCAGCAGCCGGCCCCGGTCGAAGGCGGTCAGCGACAGGCC
>CAIUGQ010000385.1 GCA_903898725.1 uncultured Burkholderiales bacterium
CTGGGGGCGAGATCCGCGCGTCGTGGCAGCGATCGCGTTCAGTCCGTCGATGCGTGACGGCTCGGCGTCCGCCCGCGGCTCGTTCGCGACGGTGTCGGTGCCGTTCCTGTCCGTCACCGGCAGCCTGGACGGCGATGTCGTCGGTAGCGGTGCGACGGCCGACCTTAGGCGCGCGGTGCACGAGGCGCTGCCTCCCGCAGGGCGTCGGCTGCTCTGGCTCGAGGGTGCGGACCACATGGTCTTCAATGGCGGGCCACCGAGGCCGGTCGGGCCCGGCCGTGCCGACGATCGCGCGGTCCAGCACGTCGTCCGCGCGGTCACGCTCGCGTTCTGGCAGGCGACGCTCGGCGACGATGCAGGCGCGCGCGCCTGGCTCGACGGCGATGGCCCGGGCACGCTGCTGGGCCCGGCCGATCGCTGGCTGCCGCGCTGATCGGGCTGCACTGAGCGAGCCGCTCTAAGCGAGCCGCACTGAGCGAGCCGCACTGAGCGAGCCGCACTAAGCGGGCCGCACCAAGCGAGCCACGCTCGGTCGGCCACGCTCACGCAGCCGGCCCGACCCCCCACAGCCACGCAGCCCCGCGCACACCCGACGAGTCGCCATGGGCGCTGCGCACGATGCGCGTGTGCAGCGCATCCGAGAACACCAGCGGGCCGAGCCGTGCCGGCAGCGCGGCGCAGACCGTCTCGACGTTCGACAGTCCGCCGCCGAGCACGACGACGTCCGGGTCGAGCACGTCGATGACCATCGCCAGGCCGCGGGCGAGGCGGTCGAGCCAGCGCCCGAGACTCGCCACCGCGGCCGGATCGCCCGACGCGGCGCGTGCCGCGAGCGTCGTGGCGTCGAGCGACTCGCCGCTCACGCGCCGGTGATCGGCGGCCAGCGCCGGTCCGGACAGCCAGGTCTCGATGCAGCCGTCACGGCCGCACCAGCAGCGCGGCCCGGGCCGCTCGTCGTCGCGCGGCGCGGGCAGCGGCACGTGCCCCCATTCGCCGGCGATGCCGTTCGCGCCCGCCAGCGGTCGCCCGCCGACCGCGATGCCGGCCCCGACCCCGGTCCCCAGGATCGCCGCGAAGACCACGTCCGCGCCGGCGGCGGCACCGTCGACGGCCTCCGAGACCGCGAGGCAGTTGGCGTCGTTCTGGATGCGCACCTCGCGACCGAGCGCGGCCTGCAGGTCTTCGCGCAGCGGCTGGTGATTGAGCCAGGTGGAGTTCGCGTTCTTCACGCGCCCGGTCAGAGCCGAGATCGTGCCGGGGATCCCCACGCCGACGGTGCCGCGTGCGCCGAGCTCGCGCTCGGCGCCGTCGACCAGCGCCGCGATCGCGGCGACCGTCGCCGGATAGTCGTCGCGCGGCGTCGGCACGCGTCGGCGCAGGCGGATGGCGCCGGCGCGGTCGAGCGCGGCGATCTCGATCTTGGTGCCGCCGAGGTCGACACCGAGTCGCCAGGGTGCGCTCACGCGGGTTGCAGGGACGCTCGCATCCGCCGCATGATGCCGCATCGGACGGCGGCGCCACACCCCGGCCGCACGCAGGCGACGACCTCATGGGCACGATCGACGGCATCCGCAGGCTGGGCTTTCGCAAGTGGTACGAGCGACAGCTCGTCGAGAGTCATGTCTGGCTGGTCACGATGGTGCTCGCGCTCATCCTGACCGCTGTCGGCTACGAGGCGCTGTCGGTGCGCGAAAGCCTGCTCGACCTCGCGTACGACCTCGTTGCGGTCGCCGTCGGCGTCGTGCTGTCGTGGGTCTCGTTTCGCCGCTATGCCGCCGCGATGACCCTGGCCGAGCATGTCGGCGCGCAGGCGGTCTGTCCGTCCTGCAAGCGCCATGGATTCAAGGCGCTGCCCGCGTCCGAGTCGGGCGCCACGGGACGTCCTCTCCAACTGCTCGCCGCGTGCCGCGGCTGTGGTCATCGCTGGCCGATCGACCCCGGCAGCTGATCGACCGCAGGTCCTCGATACCGGAAAAAATGCCCGCGCGATCCAAGGGCCCCCTTGCCATGCCGGGCCGTTGCAGCTTATAAGCTAGCCCTTCCTCGGAGCACGCCACATCAAGGCGAGCCCGGACGTGGACGGAGACACATGACACGAGGCGGAGACGACGCTCTGTTGAGCGTGCGCGGCGTGACCGTGAAATTCGGCGGCATCGTCGCGCTGGATGCGGTGAGCTTCGACGTGCCGCGCGGCGGCGTGTGCGGACTCATCGGCCCGAACGGCGCCGGCAAGACCACGCTGTTCAACTGCCTGAGCCGGCTGTACCAGTACCAGGAGGGGGACATCCTCTTCGAGGGCAGCTCGATCACGCGCACGCCGGTGCACGAGATCTCGAAGCTCGGCGTCGGCCGCACGTTCCAGTACCTGGCGATGTTCGGCACGCTCTCGGTCGAACGGAACGTGATGATCGGGGCACACAGCCGCTCCCGCGCGGGCTTCCTCGCGAGTGCGCTCGGGCTGGCCTCGGTCGCCGCGGAAGAGGCGACGCTGCGCGAGCGGGCCGCCTCGATCATGGCGTACCTCAAGCTCGAGCCGTACGCGAACCGTCTGGTCTCGGACCTGCCGTTCGGCATCCAGAAGCGCGTGGAACTCGGGCGCGCGCTGGCCGCCGACCCGAAGCTGCTGCTGCTCGACGAGCCCGCGGCGGGCCTGAACCACGAGGAGCTCTCCGGCCTCGGCGACCTCATCCTCGACATCCGCAACCGGCTCGGCATCACGGTGCTGCTGGTCGAGCATCACATGAGCCTGGTCATGAGCGTCTCCGACAAGGTCGTGGCGCTGAACTTCGGCCGTCGCATCGCCGAAGGCACGCCGGCCGAGATCCAGGCCCACCCCGACGTGATCGCTGCCTACCTCGGAGCCCCGGCCGATGCCTGACCTTCTCGAAGTCAAGGGCCTGACCGCCTCGTATGGCGCGACGCAGGTCCTGTTCGACGTCGACTTCACGCTCGCGCAGGGCCAGATCACCGCGATCCTGGGCGCCAACGGCGCGGGCAAGACCACCACGCTGCGCGCCATCTGCCAGGCGGTGAAGACCGGCGGCAGCGTGCTGTTCGACGGCCAGCAGATCGTGGGCAAGTCCACCGAGGCGGTGGTGCGACTGGGCGTCGCGCAGGTGCCCGACGGCCGCGGCACGTTCACCGCGCTGTCGGTCGAGGACAACCTCAAGCTCGGCGCCTACGTGCGGCGCGACCGCGCGGAGGTCGCGCGCGACATCGAGCGCGCCTACGAGCGCTTCCCGCGGCTCAAGGAACGGCGCAATCAGCAGGCCGGCACGCTCTCGGGCGGCGAGCAGCAGATGCTCGCGATCAGCCGCGCGCTGATGCTGCGCCCGCGCCTGCTGCTGCTCGACGAACCCTCGTTCGGCCTCGCACCGCTGATCGTCGCCGAGATCTTCCGGATCATGCGGCGCATCAACGAGGAGGAGAAGGTGAGCATGCTGCTGGTCGAGCAGAACGCGAGTCTCGCGCTCGACCTCGCCCACCACGCCTACCTGCTCGAGACCGGTCGGATCGCGATCTCGGGCCCGAGCGAGCAGATCAAGAACGACGAGAACGTGCGCCGGGTCTACCTGGGCTACTGAGACGGACCGACATGGAAGCGTTCCTGCACCAAATCTTCTCGGGGCTCGCCAACGGCGGCATCTACGCGTCGGTGGCGCTGGCGCTGGTGATGATCTACCAGTCGACCCACCACATCAATTTCGCCCAGGGCGAGATGGCGATGTTCAGCACCTTCATCGCCTGGTGGATGATGCAGGCCGGCATGCCGTACTGGGTCGCGTTCTTCCTGACGATCGCGATCTCGTTCGCGGGCGGCCTGATCATCCAGCGCACGATCCTCAAGCCGGTCGAGAAGGCGCCGGTGCTGACCAACGTGATCGTGTTCATCGGCCTGCTGGTGATCTTCAACTCGGTCGCGGGCTGGGTCTTCGACCACACCATCAAGCCGTTCCCCACGCCGTTCCCGAAAGGCTCGTTCATCGAGTCGCGCTACTTCAGCGCCCACGAGATCGGCACCGTCGTCGTGATGCTCTGCGTGCTCGCCGCGCTGTTCTCGTTCCTGCGCTTCACGCCGATCGGCCTGGCGATGCGGGCCGCCGCGCAGAACCCCGAGTCCGCGCGGCTGGTCGGCATCCGCGTCTCGTGGATGCTCGGCATCGGCTGGGGGCTGGCGGCTGCCATCGGTTCCGTCGCCGGGATGATGGTCGCGCCGATCGTCTTCCTCGATCCGAACATGTTTTCGGGCATCCTGCTGTACGGCTTCGCCGCCGCACTGCTCGGCGGCATCGACAACCCCTGGGGCGCGGTCATCGGCGGATTCATCGTCGGCGTGCTCGAGAACCTGCTCGGCGCCTACGTGATCGGCACCGAGCTCAAGCTGACCGTGGCGCTGGTGCTGATCGTCGTCACGCTGACCCTCAAGCCGAACGGCCTGTTCGGCAAGGCCGTGGTGACCCGCGTATGAACTCGACGATCGACCGCAAGTGGATGTGGGTCGGCGGCCTGGTGCTGCTGGCCGTGCTGCTGGTGCTGCCGTTCCTGGTCAAGAACTTCCGGGTGTTCCAGTTCAACATGGTGATGATCTACGCGATCGCCGTGCTCGGACTGAACATCCTGACCGGCTACAACGGCCAGATCTCGCTCGGGCACGGCGCGTTCTACGCGATCGGCGCCTACGTGGCGGCGATCCTGATGACGCACGGGGGCTGGCCGTACTGGACGACGCTGCCGGTGGCGGCGCTGGTGTGCTTCGGCTTCGGCTACCTGATGGGCTTTCCCGCGCTTCGGCTGGGCGGCCACTACCTGGCGCTCGCGACCTTCGCGCTGGCGCTCGCCGTCCCCCAGCTCCTCAAGCACAAGACGATCGAGGGCTGGACCGGTGGCGTGATGGGGCTGGTGCAGAACAAGCCGGAACCGCCGTTCGAGCTGTCGGTCCTCGGTCAGCCGCTGTCGGCCGATCGCTGGCTGTACTACGTGATCCTGTCGGTGGCGCTGCTGATGTTCCTGATCGCCTGGCGCCTGCTGCGCGGGCGGGTCGGGCGCGCGCTGATCGCGATCCGCGACCATCCGATCGCGGCGGCCGCGATGGGCATCAACCTGCCGGTCTTCAAGTCGCTGACCTTCGGTGTGTCGGCCGCGTTCACCGGCGTGGCCGGCGCGCTCGGCGCGGTGGCGGTCGCCTTCGTGTCGCCGGACAGCTTCACCGTCTTCCTGTCGATCACGTTCCTGGTCGGCGTGGTGGTCGGCGGGCTGGCGACCATCCACGGCGCGATCTTCGGCGCGATCTTCATCCAGTACGTGCCGCACGTCGCCGAAGAGGTCTCGAAGTCCGCGCCCTGGGCGATCTACGGGATCTTCCTGATCGTGCTGATGTACGTGATGCCCACCGGTGCGGCCGGGCTGATCGACCGACTCATCGCGCCGCTGCGTCGCGCACGCAGTACCCCCACTTCCGGCCCGTCCGTTCCCGCGGCGGTCCCGGCGTCATCCCACCCTGGAGGAGGAGCCCCCACATGAAACGCACGTTCCTGACCCTCGCGCTCGCGGGCCTCACCGCTGCGCTGATCGGCACGCCCGCGCTCGCGCAGAAGAAGTACGACTCGGGCGCGACCGACAAGGAGATCCTGATCGGTGGCATCAGCCCGTACTCGGGCCCGGCCTCGTCGTACGGTGCGATCGGCAAGGCGATCGACGCGTACTTCAAGAAGGTCAACGCCGAGGGGGGCGTCAACGGCCGGCAGATCAAGTTCATCTCGCTCGATGACGGCTACAACCCGGCCCGCACCGTCGAGCAGGCGCGCAAGCTGGTCGAGCAGGAAGAGGTGCTGTTCGTGTTCCAGACGCTGGGCACGCCGCCGAACACGGCGATCCACAAGTACATGAACCAGAAGAAGGTGCCGCAGCTGTTCGTGGCGACCGGCGCGACGCTCTGGGGCGATCCGAAGAACTTCCCGTGGACGATGGGCTGGCAGCCCAACTACCAGTCCGAGGGCAAGATCTACGCGCAGCACATCCTCGAGACCAAGCCGAACGCCAAGATCGGCATCCTGATGCAGAACGACGACTACGGTCGCGACTACCTGAAGGGCTTCCTCGAGGGTCTGGGCGACAAGGCCAAGGCGATGATCGTCAAGCAGGTCACCTACGAGGTGACCGATCCGACGGTCGACTCGCAGATGGTCGAGCTCAAGGGTTCGGGTGCCGACACCTTCTTCAACATCACCACGCCCAAGTTCGCGGCGCAGGCGATCAAGAAGGCCGCCGAGATCGGCTGGAAGCCGACGCACTACCTGAACTCGGTGTCGAACGCGGCCGGCACGGTGATGGTCGCGGCCGGTGCGGAAGCAGGGGTCGGCGTGATCTCGGCCTTCTACCTGAAGGACCCGACCGATCCGCAGTGGGCCAACTCCAAGGAGTACAAGGACTGGCTGGCCTTCATGCAGAAGTACCACCCGCAGGGTGACCTGAAGGACAACTTCAACGTCTACGGCTACACCGTCGCGCAGACGCTGATCGAGGTGCTGAAGAAGGCCGGCGACACGCTGACCCGCGAGAACGTCATGAAGCAGGCGGCCAACCTCGACATGACCCTGCCGATGCTGCTGCCCGGTGTGAACATCAAGACGGCGCCGGACGACTTCTTCCCGATCGAGCGCGAGCAGCTCGCGCGCTGGGACGGCAAGACCTGGGTGCTGTTCGGCAAGGTGCTGGGCCGGTGATTCGCCGCACCTGATTCCGCCAGGCCTCGGCCTGGATCCGGGCCCGCACGCACCCCGCGCGCGGGCCCGTTCATTTCAACCGCCCGCTGACCCGCCCACTCCGAGGCCGCCATGGACGCGCTCGACGACACCCAGGTGTTCATCCCCGACCTGATCGCCAACCACGCGCGCTTCCAGCCGCACAAGGAGGCGGTCGTCTGCGGCGAGGTGCGCCGCTGCTGGGGCGACTTCGACGCGAACATCAGCCGCGTCGCGCACGCGCTGCTCGCGGCCGGTCTGCAGCGCGGCGACCGGGTCGCGGTGCTGATGGGCAACCGCGTCGAGATGCTGGAGGTGGTGTTCGGCATCGTGCGCGCCGGCGGCTGCGCGGTGCCGCTGTCGGGCCTGCTGACCGGCCCGCAGCTCGCCGGGCTGATCGAGGACTCGGGTGCCGTCGGCGCGTTCGCGACCGCGGACTTCCGCGAGAAGCTCGATGCGTTGCCGCAGCCGCCGGCGTGCCTGCGCGCGGACCTGCTCGTCGCCGCCGACGAGGGCGCGGGCCCGGCGTGGCGCACGCTCGCGGCCTTCGTCGACGGCAGGCCGACCACGCAGCCGGCGGTCACCTATCGGCTCGACGACGCGTTCAACATCATCTATTCGTCGGGCACGACCGGCCTGCCGAAAGGCATCGTGCAGACCCACCGCGCGCGTCAGCACTGGGCCTGGTCGAACGCGCTCGAACTCGGCATCCGCGACACCAGCCGCGCGCTGACCACCACCTCGCTGTATTCCAACGGCACCTGGCTGGTGATGCTGCCGGTGCTGTTCTGCGGCGGCACGCTGGTGGCGATGCCGGCCTTCGATCCGAAGCGCTTCCTGCGCACGGTCGCCGAGGAGCGCATCACCCACACGTTCATGGTGCCCTCGCAGTTCATCATGGTGCTCGCCGAGCCGGACCTGGCCGGCGCGGACACCAGCTCGCTGCAGTCGATCCTGTGCGCCGGCTCGCCGCTGCGCCCGGACACCAAGCGTGCGGTCATCGAGCGCTTCGGTCCGCTGCTCACCGAGCTGTACGGCTTCTCGGAGGGCTTCGCGACGATGCTCAAGCCCTGGCATCCGGCGTCCAAGTTCGAGACGGTGGGCACGCCGGTGATGGGCTACGAGATCCGCATCGTCGACGACGCGGGCCATGAACTGCCGCGCGGCGAGATCGGCGAGATCTGCGGCTACGGCGCCGGCATGATGCGCGGGTATCACGGCAAGTCCGAGGAGACCGCCAAGCTCATCTGGGTCGACGAGCGCGGCCGCACGTTCATGCGCTCGGGCGACATCGGGCGGCTCGACGAAGACGGCTTCCTGTCGATCCTCGACCGCAAGAAGGACATGATCATCAGCGGCGGCTTCAACGTGTTCCCGAGCGATCTGGAGCAGATCGTCGCCGGGCACGAGGCGGTGATGGACGTGACCGTGATCGGCATCCCGCACGAGCGCTGGGGCGAGACGCCGCTGGCGCTGGTGATCCGGCGGCCGGGGGCGCAGGCGGGCGCCGAGGCGCTGCTCGCCTGGGCCAACGCACGGCTCGGCAAGCACCAGCGGCTGGGCGGGCTCGAGCTGCGCGACGCGTTCCCGCGCAACGCGCTGGGCAAGGTGCTGAAGAAGGACCTGCGCGCGCCCTACTGGGCGCAGGCGGGGCGCAGCCTCTGAGGGGCGCGGTTCAGCGCACCTGGATGCGGTAGGTGGCGCGCTGCGCGGGCGGCACCGTGGCCGCATCGAACGGCCGGCGATAGACGAACGAGAGCTGTCCGCGGCCCGGCTCGACGGCGTGGAACCCCCACACCTCCTGACCGGGCGCACCGACCAGGTTGCCGAGCGCCGGCTCCACGCGCGAGACGCCGGCTGCCCGCACCTGAGCCGGGACCGGGTCGACCAGCTCCCAGCGATAGCCGGTGCCGGCGCCCGAGGGCAGGCGCACCTCGAAGGGCTCGCCCGAGCGGATGTCGATGCGGTAGGTGCGCATGTCGGCCATCACCGCCGGCAGCTCGGCCCGAGCCGCCGTCGTGCCGGGGTCGGGCGCGGTGAACGGGGCGCAGCCTGCGGCGGCCGCGGCCACGGCCACGGCGAGCACCGCGAGACGGCGCGCAGCACGGTGCGGTGCGGTCGCGCGCAGGGTGGGGGTCATCGGTCGAGGGGACATCCGCGTCGTCGCTCCAGGGGCCGGCACCCGATGGGCGCCGAGGCCCGATGCTACACGCCGCCGACGGTCGTCCCGCGCGACGGCGCCTGCAGGACGATCACCGAGCAGGCGGCCTCGTCGAAGCCGATCACGCCGCC
>CAIUGQ010000386.1 GCA_903898725.1 uncultured Burkholderiales bacterium
CCGAGCCTACTCGTAGCGCCCCAGCCGGACCATGGTCGTGCCGACCTTCAGGTGCGCCATCGAAGGCATCACCAGCACGGTGTCGTCGTAGGGCGCGCGGATCACCGTGTCGCCATCGGTGGCGATCGGATCGCCTTGCCGGGCGATCACCTCCAGACCGGTGAACGGCGCGACGAACCGGAAGTCCAGGCTGCGTGCGACGACCGGCTCGGTCACCCGCAGCACGCGCTGCACGGGCGGGGGCGTCACCCGGAACCGCGAGGTCGCGGCCGCTGCCTCGAGCGTGCCCGCGACGCACAGGAAGCGCATCAGCGTGTCGACCGCGACGTCGGCCGCGGCGCGCTCCCAGTGCTGGCCGCATTCGATCAGCAGCGCCGTGCGCGGATCGGTCGGCACGCCGAAGGGGCCGCGCTCGATCATGCGCAGACCGGCCGGATGCCCGGTGTCGATCAGCAGGTCGCCGGGCACGCCGAGCCGCCGCGCGAAGGCCGCGCTCTTCTCGCCGCCGCGGCCGGTCGCCCCGCACACCATGATCGGCCGGCACGGCTCGTGCATCGAGTGGATGTCGAGCAGCAGGTCGGCGGCGTCGACGAAGGGGCGCAGCGCGCGCGCCCGCCGCAGCTCCACCGAGTCGCGCGGGCCGTCGAGCGCGTCGTCGGCCCACACGCGGTTGTAGTCCTCCTCGACATAGCGGCTGCGGTCCGGGTCGCTGACATCCCAGCGCGCGTAGGCGGCGACGTTCGCGAAAGCGAGCGTCAGCGTGCCGCGCTGCAGTCCGAGCCGCCCGCTCTGCAGGTCCTCGAGCAGACCGTCGAGCGCGATCGCGCCGCACAGCTCGTTGCCGTGGGTCAGCGCCTGCACCATCACCGAGGGGCCGGGCGTGTCGCTCGCGAACCGCCACACATGGTCGATGCCGGTGTTGGAGGCCCGCCAGCGCGAGAGGTCGGGCGGCTGGAGTTCGATCGGTCGTGCGGTCATCGGGATGCGTTCCTCGCGTGATCGGCGAGCACCGCGAGCAACCGGCCGAGGTCGCGCCGCAGCGCGTCGAAGCCGGCGGTCCGCTGTCGGGTCGCCTCGTCCATGTAGAGCCGCTTGTTGAGCTCGACCTGCAGGCTGTGGCGCCCGCGTGCCGGATCACCCGACACGCGGACCAGCTCCACGCCCTTGTAGGGGTCGTTGATGCGCACGTCGTAGCCGAACCCGGCCATCGCGTCGCGCACGAGCGCGGTGAACGCCGCCGAGCAGGTGGTGCCGTCGCGGTCGCCCAGGACGACGTCGGCGCGCGCCGTGCCCGCCCCGCCCTCGCCCATCGGGCCGGCGACCGCCCGCATCGAGTGGCAGTTCAGGTGGAAGCACACCCCGTGCCGCGCATGTACCGCATCGATCCGCTCGGCCAGCGCCCGCTGGTAGGGCAGCAGGCAGCCGTCGATGCGCGCCTCGAGTTCGGCCGCGGCGAGGCGGCGCGTGTGGATCACACGGCCGTCCTCGAGCGTGCGCCACACGACGGCCTTGCCGATCCGCGCCTTGCCGCTGGGCACGAGCGGCCGCGACCACGGCCCGTCGAGCAGCTCGAGGTCCATGTCGCCGGCGTGCCGGTTGGGGTCGACGTAGGCGCGCGAGAAGGACGCCGCGAGCAGCGCCGCACCGTGCGCCGGCGCGTCGGCCCAGAGCGCGTCGACGAAGCTGTCCTCCGGCTCGCGCAGGTCCCACTCGGAGACGGCTAGCGGCAGGTCCGCCGGGATCCAGCTGCCCGAATGCGGCGAATCGAGGACCAGCGGCACCGGCGCGATGCGGGGCTCGACGAGGGTGTAGGGGCCGTCCGGGGGCGAGCTCATGCGGGCGGGGTCCGGGCGATCAGGCATCGTTCAGGTGGCAGGCCGACATCCGTCCGGGCGCGACCTCGCGCAGCGCCGGCGCCTCGCTGCGGCAGCGCGCGCTCGCATGCGGGCAGCGCGGATGGAAATGGCAGCCCGAGGGCGGGTCCAGCGGTGACGGGATCTCGCCGCGGATCGGCTGGTAGCTGCGCCCCCGGCGATCGAGGCGCGGCACCTCGGCGAGCAGCGCCTGCGTGTACGGATGGTTCGGCGCGTCGTAGATCTCGGCGATCGGCCCGATCTCGACCACCCGCCCCAGGTACATGATCACCACCCGATCGGCGAGGTGCCGCACCACGCCGAGGTCATGGCTGATGAACAGGCAGGTCAGGCCCAGCGTCTCGCGCAGGCTCATGAACAGGTTGAGCACCTGGGCCTGGATCGACACGTCGAGCGCGGCCACCGCCTCGTCGCAGACCAGGAAGCGCGGCTCGACGGCGAGCGCCCGCGCGATCCCGATGCGGGCGCGCTGACCGCCCGAGAACTGATGCGGATAGCGCCGGGCATAGGCAGGGTCGAGCCCGACCCGGCGCAGCAGCGCGGCCACGTGCTCGACGGCGTCGGCACGGCTCACCAGGCCGTGCGCCAGCGGCGCCTCGGCGATCGCATCGCCCACGCGCATGCGCGGATTCAGCGACGCGAACGGGTCCTGGAAGATCATCTGGATCGGCGGCCTGCGCCCCGGCCGCAGCTCGACGCGCTCGCCCGCGAGCAGCACCTCGCCCTCGGTCGGCGGATGCAGGCCCGCGATCACCCGGCCGAGCGTCGACTTGCCGCAGCCCGACTCGCCGACCAGGCCCACCACCTCGCCGTCGGCGACCTCGAAGGACACCCGGTCGACGGCATGGACCACCTGCTCGCGCAAGGACGCGCCGAGCCGGGCGGCGAGCTTCTCGACGGTGTCGAGCCTGCGCACGAAGCGGCGCGACACTTCGCGCACGGACAGCAGCGCACCGCCCGCGGGCCGTGCAGGCGCGGGCCCGGGCACCGCCGCCGGCCCCTGCGCCGCCGGGCCGTTCGAAGGCTGGACGGACCGCTCCGTCATCGCACCACCCCGCCTGCCGCCAGCGGCCGCACGCACCGCACCTCGCGGGCCTCGGCGCGCACCGCGAGCGCCACCGGCGACGCGCAGTCGGCGCCGGCCTGCCCGCAGCGGCTGCGGAACGCGCAGCCCGAGGGCAGCCGCGCCAGCGACGGCGTCATGCCCGGGATCTGCCGCAGCGGGCGGCCCGGGACGTTGTTGGCCGGCACCGAGTCGAGCAGCCCGCGCGTGTACGGATGCAGCGGCGCATCGAGCACCGCTCCCACCGGCCCCTGCTCGACGATGCGCCCGGCGTACATCACCGCGATCCGGTCGGCCAGCCCGGCGATCACCGCGAGGTCATGGGTGATCCAGATCAGCGCGGTGCCCGCCTCGCGCACGAGCGCCTGCATCTCGAACAGGATCTGGCCCTGCACCGTCACGTCGAGCGCGGTGGTCGGCTCGTCGGCGATGATCAGCGCCGGGCGGTTCAGCAGCGCGATCGCGATCGCCACGCGCTGGCGCATGCCGCCCGAGAACTGGTGCGGATACTGCTCGAGCCGCTCGCCGGCCGAGGCGATGCCGACCCGCGTCAGCACGTCGACGCAGCGATCGCGCGCGGCGCGGCGCGACACGTTCTCGTGGGCGAGCACCGCCTCGATCATCTGCGTGTCGACGCGCAGGACCGGGTTCAGCGTCATCATCGGGTCCTGGAAGATCATCGCGATCCGGTTGCCGCGGATCGCGCGCAGCGTGCCCTCGCCCGCCCCCACCAGCTCCTGGCCCTCGAAGCGGATGCTGCCCGAGGCGATCCGCCCCGGCGCATCGATCAGCCCGAGGATCGAGAACCCCGTCACCGACTTGCCCGAACCGGACTCGCCGACCAGCCCGAGCACCTCGCCCGGCGCCACCGAGAAGCTCGCGCCGTCGACGGCGCGCAGCGCGCCGTCGCGGGTCGTGAACTCGGTGACCAGGTCGGTCACCGCCAGCAGCGGCGCGCTCACTTCGAGAGCCTCGGATTGAGCACGTCGCGGAGCTGGTCGCCGACGAGGTTGATGGCCAGGATGGTGAGCAGCAGCGCCACGCCCGGATACACCGAGATCCAGTACTTGCCCGACAGCAGGAACTCGTAGCCGTTGGCGATCAGCAGCCCGAGCGAGGGCTCCGTCGTCGGCAGGCCCAGACCCAGGAAGGACAGCGTCGCCTCGAGCGCGATCGCATGGGCGACCTGCACCGTGCCCACGACGATCAGCGGCGGCAGCGCGTTCGGCAGCAGGTGCCGCACGACGATGCGCCACGGCGACAGCCCGAGCCCGCGCGCCGCCTCCATGTAGTCCTTGTTGCGCTCGACGAGCGCGGCCGAGCGCGCGGTTCGGGCGTAGTACGCCCACTGCACCGTCACCAGCGCGACGATCACCTTGTCGACGCCCTTGCCGAGCGTGGCGATCAGCACCAGCGCCACCAGGATCGCCGGGAACCCGAGCTGGATGTCGACGATGCGCATCAGGATCTGCTCGAAGCGCCCGCCCCGGTAGGCGGCGACGATGCCGAGCGCGCCGCCCAGCGACAGCGCGATCACGCCGCTCACCACCCCCACGGTC
>CAIUGQ010000387.1 GCA_903898725.1 uncultured Burkholderiales bacterium
ACCCAGCCCGTCGGTCGCCTCGACCATGACACCACCGGCCTGCTGCTGCTGTCCGATGACGGCGGCTTCATCCACGCCCAGTCCTCGCCGAAGCGGCATGTACGCAAAGTCTATGAAGCGACCGTCTTCGAGGCGGTGACGCCGCAACTGATCGCGCACCTGCAGGAAGGCGTGAAGCTCATCGACGAGGACAAGCCCATCGCCGCGCAGGTGCGCATGCTGGACACGCATCTGCTGGAACTCAGCATCGACCAGGGCAAGTACCACCAGGTCAAGCGGATGCTGGCCGCGGCGGGCAATCACTGCGTCGCGTTGCGCCGTAGCGCGATCGGCCAGCTCACGCTTGATTCGCTGGGTTTGCCCATGGGGCAGTGGTGTCATTTGGAACCGGCGCAACTGGCGCTGCTCGTCTGAGCGGGGTAGACGTCGCAACGGCTCGGCCGCTCCCTTGGGCGAGGTGAACGACGACGACCCCTCTCAGCGCGCTGCGAGCCCCTCTGGCGCGCTACAGTCGCTCACCCGACGCCCGCCCGATCACCGCTCCGTGACCCTCCCCCGCGGCCTGTACGAGACCCTGCTGGCCGAAGCGCTCGGCGCCCGCATCGAGCAGCTCGGCGCGGGCTATCTGCCGCTCCTGGCCGCACTGCCCGACGCCCACGCCGCCGATCGCCTCGCGATGCACGTCGCCCAGGTCGTCGAGAGCGCGGCGTCGGTACTGCCCGAGGGCCACCGGGCGCAGCGCGGCGTGCTCGGCCTCGCCGAGGCCGGCAACGACACCTCTCGCGAGGTCCTGCGTGACGAGCAGCCCGCGCCGACCGCGCAGATGCTAGCCGCTGTCCGCGCCCTGACCTCCGGCGGTGAGCCCGAAACCCTCAAGACCTCGCTCATCCCGCTCCTCGACACCACCCTGCTGACCAACGCCTCCGGCGAGGCCAGCGTCGGCCGTCAGATCGTCGAGGAGATCGAGTCCACCGACCGTGTCGACATCGTGATGGCCTTCATCCGCCGCAGCGGCATCCGCCCGCCGCTCGATGCGCTCTGCCGGTTCACCGCTTCGGGCCGCGCTCGACTTGTCGTCGGTCGAGAACGATTGCCTGCTCGCAATGTCTGTCCCGCACCGCGGCCGGGTGCTGCTGCCGCACCTGAGGGATGCGTACAACAACGTATTCCTGAAGTTGCGAACCGAGGATGGCGCCTTCGACATCACGCAGGCCGTCGAGATCGAGCTCGAGCCCGGCCAGATGCCGATGTCCGACGTCCAAATGATCTACGGTGCCGCCGCGATAGACCCCGCGGCCGCACCTGCAAATCGACCTAGCTCAGATGCGCTACTGGTGGGTTAACCAGAACCAGACCTTTCTGCACGAGTTTCGAGGCGGGTATCTGTGGTCGCCCAAGCGCAAGGCGAACGGCCACCGGAACGCGTTCTACGACTTCATGCGCGAGGTCGCGCCGGGCGACGTCGTCTTCTCGTTCGCCGATACCAAGATCATGGCGATCGGCATTGCCGGGTCGAATGCATACGAAGCGCCGAAACCACTCGAGTTCGGCAATGCTGGCGCCTACTGGCACCTGATTGGCTGGCGTGTCGACGTTCGCTTCATCCGGCTGCAGTTGCCGATCCGTCCCTCGAGCTTCATGTCCGTGCTCGGGCCGCTACTGCCCGAGCGGTATGCACCGCTGACCGCAGCAGGTGCGGGCCTGCAGAGCATCTATCTGACGCTCCTGCCCGACCCGTTTGCATTCGCACTCATCGACCTGCTCGGCGCAGAGGCGCACGCCATCCTGAAGGGCCATCTTGCCGCGTCCGAAGCGCCAGCCCAGCCGGCGGTCGGTCTGGTCGAATGGGAAGAGCACGAACTGCACCGTGTGCAGACGGACAAGGACGTTCCCGAAACCGAACGCACTGCGATCGTCCTCGCGAGGCGAGGGCAAGGGCTCTTCAAGGAGCGTGTGCTGAAGATCGAGAAGGCGTGCCGAATCACAGGCGTCGACCGAGTCGAACATTTGCGAGCGAGCCATTGCAAGCCATGGCGTGATGCAAACAACGCGGAGCGCTTGGATGGTGACAACGGCCTGCTTCTGACGCCGAACGTCGACCACCTGTTTGATCGAGGCTTCATCGGGTTCGCAGAGAACGGCGATCTCCTCGTCTCACCTGTGGCCCATGCGGAATCGCTGGCACGGATGGGCATCAGCGCCGATCAGCCGAGAAATGTCGGGCGGTTCTCCGAGGGCCAGCAACAGTACTTGGCGTTCCATCGGGAAAGCGTGCTGTTGCGTTCGCACTATCTCGGCCGGTGATGAGGTGAAAGTCCGGCGTAATGAACTGCGCCCTCTACGCAGGGCATTCTCGGCGCGAACCGAAATGGCAAGGGGTTTACCTTGCGCCAAACTCGCATCTCCGGCACAAGCCGTCCGAATCCTAGGCTGCCTACGCGCAAGCGTGTGGGTCTCACACGTTCTCCGACTAGTGACGGACATCGACCATCGCTCGGAAACGCCGATGGCGGCTCGGTGGCGGCTCGCGCATCCGCTTCCAAAGGAGCCGTTCGTGCAGTGCGGGACGGCAGCTGCTTGAGGTACTACGGAGAATGAAGCGTTGATCGTTTACCAGAAACAGAAACGCGACTTCCTCGCCGACGTGCACGGGCAGGACATCGAAGCGCTGATCCTCGCAGCGATGAAGCATCAGACCGGGCACGGCGTCGGGGTCGGAGAGATCCGGTCTTGGAAGGAGTCGCTCACCGCGGTCGCAAAGGTGCTCTACGATCCAGGCATCCCGGAGGATGCGGGCGTAGCCGTCGAATACTCGATCCCGCAGACCGCCAAGCGTATCGACGTTATCGTCAGCGGCCGTGACGAAGAGGGCCGCGACAACGCGGTGGTGGTCGAACTCAAGCAGTGGAGCTGGGCACGCAAGACCGATAAGGACGCGATCGTCGTCACCCAGCTCGGCAAGGGGGAGCGCGAGGTCAGCCACCCGTCGTATCAGGCGTGGAGCTACGTGTCGCTGCTGAACGCGTTCAACGAGGAAGTCCATACCGGCGGGATCGTGCTGCAACCGTGCGCGTATCTGCACAACTACCAGCGCGACGGCGTGCTCGACGACCCGTTCTACGCAACCCATCTGGAAGCGGCGCCGCTCTTCTTCGCAGGCGAGGCGGAGCGCCATGACCTGCGCGGTTTCCTCCGCGCGCGGGTAAGGAGCGGCGATCGAGGTGAGACGATCTCGCGGATCGAGAAAGGAAAGATCCGCCCCTCCAAGATGCTCGCTGACAGCATCGCTGGGATGCTCGACGGGAACCGGGAGTTCGTGCTGATCGATGACCAGAAGGTCGTCTACGAGCGCGCGCTCGAGCTGGCGCATGCGGCACAGCTCGGTGGGCCGAAGCAGGTCTTGATCGTCGAGGGGGGCCCCGGGACCGGAAAGACAGTGCTCGCAGTCAACCTGCTGTCGGCACTGACCAAGCGCGGCATCGGCGCACGCTACGTCTCGAAGAACGCCGCGCCGCGCGAGGTATACCAGCGCAAGCTCGCCGGGACCCGGTCGACGCGGCTCATTAAGAACCTGTTCTCTGGCTCGGGCGCTTACCAGAGCGCAAAGGCCGACGACTGGGGCACGCTGATCGTGGACGAGGCCCACCGCCTGAACGAGAAGTCAGGCCTGTACGGTGTCGACGGCGAGCACCAGGCGAAGGAGCTGATCAGGGCCTCGCGCAGCACCGTCTTCTTCGTCGACGACGACCAGCGCGTCACCCTCAAGGACATCGGTGAGCGCGCGGCGCTCAGGGAGTGGGCGATCGCCGAGGGTGCCGAGGTCAGCGACGCCAAGCTCGAATCGCAGTTCCGGTGCAGCGGCTCGGATGGCTACCTCGCGTGGCTCGACAACACGCTGCAGATTCGCGATACCGCGAACACACGTCTCGAAGCTCCCGAGTTCGACTTCCGAGTCTTCGATTCTCCGTCGGCGCTGCACGACGCGATCACCGAGCGGAACGCTGCCGACAACAAGGCCCGCGTCGTCGCGGGCTACTGCTGGAAGTGGCCGAGCAAGAAGGATCCTCAGCGCTACGACATCGAGATGCCGGAGCACGGCTACCAGCGGCGATGGAACCTGCGCAAGGACGGTAACCTGTGGATCGTCGCGGACGGCAGCGTCGACGAGGTCGGCTGCATCCATACCTGCCAGGGTCTGGAGGTCGACATCATCGGGGTGATCGTCGGACCGGACCTAGTCGTTCGAGACGGGAAGGTGTTTACCGTGCCGGAGCGGCGGGCGTCTTCGGATCAGTCGCTGAAAGGGTACAAGAAGCTTGCCAAGGCGGATTCCGAAGGAGCGAGACGGATCGCGGATCGGATCGTCAAGAACACGTATCGAACGTTGATGACTCGGGGGATGAAGGGGTGCTGGGTCTATTGCACGGACGTGGAGACACGGGAGTGGTTCAGGCTACGGTCGGTCGGACCTGAAGAGGGCGTACATGCAGACGCTTGACCGCCACGTTCACTGTCCTTTCTGCACGTTGCCTGATTCGCGGATCGTGGCATCGGATGCACTCGCAATGGTGATTCGGGACGGCTACCCCGTTTCTCCCGGACACACTCTGATCATTCCGCGGCGCCATGTCGCATCGATCGTCGATGTGTCGGCGGACGAGCTACGTTCGTTGTGGTCGCTATTGACCGAGGCTCGGCACAAGCTTGACAAGGACCTGAGTCCCGATGGCTACAACATCGGAATCAACGACGGAGTGGCTGCCGGACAGACGGTCTTGCACCTGCACTTGCATCTGATTCCCCGCTATGCCGGTGACCGAGCGGACCCGCGCGGGGGGGTTCGCTGGGTTGTTCCCGAGAAGGCCGACTACTGGTCGGTGCGAAAGTCCGACCCGGAAGCCTGAACGTGCCTATTCCCAGCGCGACGTCGCAGCTCGAATTCCTGCAAAACGTTCAGGCCGTGCTGGAGGACGGGCAGTTCGTCGCGACTTACAAGTTCGCGTTGCTGGTCGCGCTAGCCGATCTTGCGGTCGAGTCCGGTATAGAAGACGACGCTGCATGTCGAGTCGCTCTCTTCGACATTGCTGAAAAGTTCGTGGACTACTACTGGCAACAGTCCGCGCCATACTCGGGGGCGTTGAGGGCCGAGGTGCTTTCGCAGAACAGCGGCGCCCAGGCGTCGGTGGTGAACCTGCTCATCTCGGAGCGACAGCGCATCGGTACGCTTGCGCAGCTGCGCTCAGATCACCGCCGTTGGTCGCGGTTGCTGTCGCGCGTCGCCAGAACGGTTCGGGAGATGCCCTTGCATCGGCTGCAGGTCGTGGCTGGGCAGCTTCGACAGTTCATGTATGCGCACGACGACGATCCGAACGGCATTGTCCTGTTGCCTGGCGTTGCCTTCCACCTTCGTCGTTTCCATCCGCTGGTAACGGGGCTGGCCCGCGACCGTTGGATGGCGCAGATTCGTCGCATCCCGGCGAATCTTTACGCCATTGGCCAGACGCAGGATCTCGAAACGTTCCTGTTCGCTGCGGACCGACTGCCAATCGCTCGGCACATGCCAAAGCTGCGCGCCTGCCAAGGCGGCTACTGTCTGTACTGCGGCGGTCGCCTCGGCGACGGCGACGCACAGGTGGATCACTTCGTCCCTTGGTCCTTGCACCGCTTCGATGGGCTGCCGAATCTCGTCGCCGCACATGCGCACTGCAATCGGGACAAGCGTGACTTGCTGGCCGCCGAAGTGCACCTGGAGCGATGGATGGAGCGGAACGAGGCGCTTTGCCGGACCTCCAGCACTTCCACCGCTGAAGATGTCGCCGACGCTCAGCTCGACGCTGGGCCGGCGCGTCGTATTGCTGCTTGGGCCTATGGCCGTGCATTCGACATCCGAACTTCAGTCTGGCTAAAAGGAAGGCAGACCGAGGTGCTTGGGGGCAGGTTCAGGTCACTGTTAAGTGCTTGAAAAGATGAGGACAATGAAGGTCGTGGATCCTGACGCGCGTGTCAGTAGCGGACGCTTGACTCGCTACCTCCAGACCGGATTCGTTCGAGAGTGTCCTCGGGGGTGGAACTGTAGTGTCGAGGCGCCTTTGATTGGTTCGGAAGCTGCGCTGCGGCTGGGGTTCCGCCCGCGCGTCGATGTTCTCCTTACGCGAGCGAAGGATGCACGGCGGATCTGGGTTGAGTTCGAGGTGAGCCGCGCGGAACCCGTCGCCAATCAGGCTAAATTCGCCTCCGCGGCCTTCTTCGAAGGGAGTGTCGGCGCAGACGCATTCGTTTCCATGGCCAGCCGCCACATCGCACCAGGACGTAAGGCGCTCATGGCCACCACGGCAATGTTCATGCGGTCCGTAGGTATATCGGCATTCCAGATCGATCTGCTTCCCGATTCCGATGGAACGAAGATCAAGGCGTTGAATGCCGCTTCCAAGGAATCGCTGGAGAGCGCGGCGCTCGACATTGCCGCCGAGGTCGACCGGGTCATCGCTGTCGCTGACGCGCGGCTCGTTACCGGGTGGCATCGGATCCACATGGCCGACAACGCGTTCACGGTGAGCGCGAACGTACGGACGTGGAACGCAGAGGCGGTCAACCCATTGTTCATGCGACGCTGGGCTTGCCGTCGCGTTCGATTTTTCGCTTTCGATCCGGCGAGCAGAGGGTTCGCGCCATCCAAGTTCTGCGCCTATGTGCCGGCCGTCTCGGGAGCGGTCGAAGGCCGTGCATTCATGTCCGTCCGTGAGCCACCGGGTGGTATGACCTCCGAGATCTATTTTTCTCTCGGGGAACAGGATTCCCGGTTCGACGGTAACTTGGCTCGGATGCACCTCGAACGTCGTCTGCGTTACCGGGTACTTCCGATCTCTGAGGCATCGAGGGATGTAGCAGACGCGTTCAGCGAATGGAAGGCCCGACATCGCGAGTCGGTCGCTGTTTCTCCCGACGCGGTGGTGCTCATGCCGTCAACGTGACGATGCCAATGGGCCTGGCGAATGCACTCTCGTCGGGGTGTACCTCAGTCCAACTTGTAAGCGACCCCCGTCACAAACAACGTATCCGTAGTCTTCTCCCCCACCCCCGGATCACTGCTGTACCTGACACTCAACGTCGCATTCAAACTCAACGTATTCGTCATCGCCACCGCCACACCCCCCTCGAACGTCGCCCGAAACTCCCCCGTATCAGTCGCATTCGGAAACACCGCGAGCCGCTGACGCAACGTCGTCGTCGCCGACAGCTTGTGCGTCGACTCCTCCCCGATCACCGGCTCCCACCGCTGGTAGCGCTCCCGCACCGCATCCGCCACGAACACCGGGTCGACATACCGGTCGTACGACCACCCCAGACCCCCGAACATGTCGAAGGTCGTGGCCTCGGTCTTCACCACATGCCGGCCGATACCGCTGGCCACGCTCGCCCGCACCGACAGGTTGGCCAGCTCGTTGCGCGTCGCCTCGCCGTTCGCGAACCAGAACCACTGCGGGTCGATGTCGCGGTTGTAGCGGGCGCCCAAGGTGGCGAGGTCGTTGGTGCGGACCTCGGCGGACTCGCCGTAGGTCTGCTGTCCGAACAGCACGAGCTTGTCGGTCTCGCTCGCCCTCACGGCATCGGCCTGGACGTTCAGCAGGGTCGACTCGGTGTTGCCGCTCGCGACGCTGAAGCCGACGGTGAACGCGGCGCGCCACTGGTTGTCGGGCTTGACGGTGGCCTGGGCGAGGGCGCCGGAGGAGGCGGCGAGGGCAGCGAGGGCAGCGAAGGTGCTCGCGAAGTTCATGCGACGAGTGGTCCGGAATGCGGGAAGGCCGGTGATTGTCGCGCACCGGCCGTCACCCACCCGCCGCAACCGACCGCCCGTCGGTCGGCCCTGTCTGCGGACCCCCGCGCTTGGGAGGCTCCGGCGAGACCGCATCCCCCGGTCGTACCCGGCGCCCGCCATGCCCTCCGAGATCATTCCGCTGATGCAGTTCGCCGGCCTCGTCGCCATCGGCCTGCTGCTGCGCAGTCGGGTGGTGATCCTGCTCGTGGCGGCGGCCATGGCGGGCCTGGTCGCGCTGCTGATCCATCCTTCGGACCTGGCGGCCCGCAGCCCGGAACAGCTCGCGCTGGACTTCGGCGGCATCGCGGTGGGCACGCTGGTCGCGCTCTGGGCGGCGGCGGCGCGGGGCCGGCGGGTGGACGCGAACCGCTGGGCGCGGTCGATCGAGGACGCGGGGCCGCGCAGCCGGGGCGCGGAGATGCCGCCGCGGCGCACCTCGGCGGGCACGATGTTGGTGGCCGCGCTGCTCGTTGCGCTGGTGGCGGGGGCGGGGCTCTATGTCGAGGGCAAACTGGTGCCGGAGGTGCGCACCACGGTCGACGGCTGGCTCACCTCGCCGACGATCCGCGCACTCGGGCTGCCGATCACGCCGATGGGCCCGGCGGCGCCGGCATCCGCCCGGTCGGGGGCACCGGCGGCGACGCCGACCCAGGCCAACTCGGACGCGCCCCGCGCCCGCAACGCCGCCGCCACGGAGCGCCCCCGCGGCGACATGCGGCATTGCCTGGAGCGCGGCTCGCAATCGGACGTGCTGCGCTGCGCGGAACAGGGCCGCTGAGGCCGCAGACGCCTCTGGGCTGACGGGCGCGGTGCCCCGGATCCGGGCACGGTGCCCCGCTCCGGTTCATCCGCGCCGCCCCTCTCGACCTGCCGCGAAGCAGACCGGCGCGGCCCGCGCACCCGGCGGCCACGCTCGCCGCGGCCCGGTCGTCCGGGATCCCCCCGGGATCTCCCCACCCCACCTCGGCCGCCTTCCGTGGCGCGATCCTTGCGTATAGTCGGACCGCTCCCGACCTCGCCATCGCCCTCCGGAACGCCTCGCCGTGAACGCACGCCTCGCGCCCCGCCGCGCCCCGAAGGCCTCGACCCCCGCCGCCGCCCGCCCCCGCAAGGCCGCCGGCGCCGCCGCCCCGACCGAACGTTCCAGCGGGAACGCCAACGGGAACGGCACTGACCGCGACCCGCTGATCCGTGACATCCGGCTCCTCGGCCGCATCCTCGGCGAGACCATCCGCGAGCAGGAGGGCCGCGACGCCTACGAGCTGGTGGAGAAGGTCCGTCAGCTCTCGGTCGCCGGTCGCCTGAAGCAGGACAAGGCGGCGACCGCGGCGCTCGGCCGGCTGCTCAAGAGCCTGACGACCGACCAGACGGTCTCGGTGATCCGCGCCTTCTCGTACTTCTCGCACCTGGCGAACATCGCGGAGGACCGGCACGCGGTGCGCCGGCGCGAGGAGCTGGCGCGCTCGGGCACGCTGCAGGAGGGCTCGCTGGCGCTGACCTTCGAGCGGCTGGCCGCGAAGGACGTGCGCGCGGCGGACATCGTGGAGACGCTGCGTCACGCCTACATCTCGCCGGTGCTGACCGCGCATCCGACGGAGGTGCAGCGAAAGAGCCTGCTGGATGCGGAGCGCGCGATCGCGGAGCTGGTGGCGGAGCGCGACGTGCTGGCGATGCCGCGCGACCTGGCGCGCAACGAGGCGGCGCTGCGCGCGCGGGTCACGCAGCTCTGGCAGACGCGGATGCTGCGCTACACGAAGCTCACGGTGGCCGACGAGATCGAGAACGCGCTGTCGTACTACCGCTCGACCTTCCTGCCGCAGATCCCGCGGATGTACGCGGAGATCGAGGAGGCGCTGCCGGGGCACGACATCGCGAGCTTCTTCCGGATGGGCAACTGGATCGGCGGCGATCGCGACGGCAATCCGAACGTGACGGCGGCCACCCTCGACATGGCGCTCGCGCGGCAGGCGGAGACGGTGCTGCGCTTCTACCTGACGGAAGTCCACGAGCTGGGCGCGGAGCTGTCGCTGTCGACGCTGCTGGTGCAGATCACGCCGGAGATGCAGGCGCTGGCGGAGCGCTCGGCGGACCCGAACGAGCACCGCTCGGACGAGCCCTACCGGCGCGCGCTGGTGGGCATCTACGCGCGGCTGGCGGGCACGCTGCACGCACTCACCGGCACGGAGGCGCTGCGCCACGCGGTGGCCCCGCAGGCGCCCTACGCGGGCGCGGACGAGTTCCTGGCGGACCTGCGCACGATCGAGGCCTCGCTGTCGAAGCACCACGGCCGCGCGCTGATCGGCGCGCGCCTGGCGCCGCTGATCCGCGCGGTGCAGGTCTTCGGTTTCCACCTCGCGACGGTGGACCTGCGCCAGTCGTCGGACAAGCACGAGGCGGTGGTGGCGGAGCTGCTGAAGACGGCCCGCGTGGAGGCGGACTACTCGGCGCTGCCCGAGGCGGAGCGCCGCACGCTGCTGCTGCGTCTGCTGAACGATGCGCGCGGCCTGCGGGTGCGGGGCGCGGAGTATTCGGAGCTGGCGCGCTCGGAGCTCGCGATCTTCGACCTGGCCTGCGTGCAGCTCGCGCGCTTCGGTCGGCAGTCGCTGCGGCACTACATCATCTCGCACACCGAGGACGTGAGCGACCTGCTGGAAGTGCTGCTGCTGCAGAAGGAAGCGGGCCTGCTGCGCGGCACGCTGGACGACGGCGCGGTGGCGGACCTGATCGTCTCGCCGCTCTTCGAGACGATCGGCGACCTGCGCAATGCGGCGCCGATCATGCGGGCGTACTACGCGCTGCCGGGCGTGCAGGCGATGATCGTGCGCTCGGGCGCCGAGCAGGACGTGATGCTGGGCTACAGCGACAGCAACAAGGACGGCGGCTTCTTCACGTCGAACTGGGAGCTGTACCGGGCGGAGGTCGCGCTGCTGGAGTTCTTCGGGCCGCTGCGTGAATCGCACGGCGTGACGCTGCGGCTCTTCCACGGCCGGGGCGGCACGGTGGGCCGGGGCGGCGGCCCGAGCTACCACGCGATCCTCGCGCAGCCGCCGGGCACGGTGAACGGGCAGATCCGGCTGACCGAGCAGGGCGAGGTGATCTCGTCGA
>CAIUGQ010000388.1 GCA_903898725.1 uncultured Burkholderiales bacterium
CGAGCTCGGACGGCGGCGACAGCCACGAGAACAGCGCATGCGAGGCGAAGGGCAGCAGCCCGGCCAGGCCGAGGATCCAGGCGAAGCGCTGGGTGGCGGGGATGTCGCGCGAGTCGGTCATGGGCGGGCGGATCGGGTTCGTGTGGATCGTGCGTGGCGAATGGAGACGAGCAGATCGGGGCTCAGCGCGAGACGGTGTTCCAGAAGCGGGTGAACGAGGTGCAGAACCGGTCGGGGTCGTCCCACTCGCGCGGCACCGGTTCGACGACCGCCCCGCGCCGGGCCGATGCCGCAATGGCCTCGCGCAAGCCGGGCACGAGCGCATCGCGCACCACCGGCTCGAGGCCCGCATCGGCCAGTGCGCCGAGCGCGCGATGGGCGTCGCCCAGGTGGACCACCGCCACCTGCCGGCGCATCGCGCCCAGCACGAAGGCCCAGCGCCGGGCGGACCACGGGAAGCGCGAATGATACGGCGCATGCAGCAGGCCGACGCGCACCGCGGGTCCGCCCTCGCTCGGCTCGCCGAGCGACCACGGGTGGACGATGCGCACGCGCGTCTCGCCGGCCGCAGCGCAGGCCGCCCTCACCTGCGCGAGCCAGCCGGCCTCGTCGAGCGCGCGCAAGCCGGCCAGCGTGTCGGCGGTGGGCTCGGCAGACACCGGGGGCGGCTCGGTAGCGGGCCGCGCACCGCGCGGGCCGAGCGGCTCCGGCCCGACGTCGGGCGCGCCACGCGCGAGCGCATCGAGCGCCTCGTACGAGCGGTCCACCACCGTGCCGCGGCACTGCCACTCGCGCGGCGCATAGCGGGCGACATTGCCGGCGTCGAAGACATAGGGCTTGGCCGAGAAGGTCGCCGCCACCCACTGCCAGCTCAGGTGGTTCGCACCGAGGTCGCCGTCGAGCAGGTGCGCATGCATCCAGTCGGCGCCCGCGCGCCAGTGCACCTTGCGCAGGTGCACGACGTAGGCGGCGACCCACATCCGCGCATGGTTGTGCAGCCAGCCGGTGGCGTGGAGCTCGCGCACCGCGTGGTCGATGGCGGGCACGCCGCTGCGGGCCTCGAGGATGTCGGCCGGCATCGCCTGCGCGTAGCGGCCCGGCCAGGGCGGGGGCCGCACGTCGTCCAGCACCCCCTCGCCGAGATGTCGCCATGCATGGCGGAAGAACTCGCGCCAGCCGAACTCGAAGGCGAGCTTGTGCGAGACCGGCACGTGGTGCCGCGTGCGGATCGCAGCCAGCGCCTGCGGCACGTCGAGCAGGCCGTGGGTCAGGTACGGGGACAGGCGCGTGACGGCGCCGTCGAGGGCGTTGCGGGTGCGTGCATAGGCGGCGGGGTCGACCGCCTCGAGGCGGGCCTGCGCGGCCTCGGGCGTCGGCTCGAAGCCGGTCGCGCCCGCGAGGAGAGGGAGCTGGGACATCCGCGCAGCGTAGCCCGGCGCGACCCGAGGCCCGCGCAATCCCCCGGATCGGCCTCGGACTGAGCGGGTCGCGCGGGCGCCCGGACCCGCGGGCCTCGCGTCGCGCTCAGGCGCCGGGGCGCGGCGCGACCAGCATGCAGGTCGCCGTGGCCGTGGCCACGGGCCGGCCGTCCTGCGACAGCTCGCCGGCGACATGGACGATCTCGCGGCCGCGACGCACGATGCGCGCGCTCGCGCGGATCGTGCCGACCTTCGCCGGCCGCAGGAACGAGGTGTGCAGGTCGAGCGTCGCGCAACGCTCGTCCTGCATGGCGGTCGCGGTGGCGAGCGACGCGGTCACGTCGTCGAGCATCGCCGCGAGCATGCCGCCCTGCACGCTGCCCGCGGGGTTGCGGAACGCGTCGGTGCCGACGAACTCCATGTCGAGGCGGCCAGCCTCGAGGTCGAGCTCGAGGATGCGGGCGCCGAGGGTCTCGCCGATCGGATGCTGCGGCGCCTCGCCGCGGATCAGCCGCAGGATGTAGTTGTCGGGCGTGGCCATCATGCGCCGCCGGGCACCGGGCGCACCCGGAAACGGTAGATCGCCTGGGTCGCGCGCAGCCCGGGCAGCAGGCCGACCGGCCGGCCGTCCGCGAGGAAGCCGCGCCGCGTGATGGCGAGCCCCAGCCCCTCGAGGAAGTCCTCGAAGTCCTTGGGCGTCGACAGATGCAGGTTCGGCGTGTCGTACCAGCGGTAGGGCATCTCGCGCGAGATCGGCATGCGCCCGCGCAGGATCGACCAGGCATGCGACCAGTGGCCGAAGTTCGGGAACGACACGATGCCCTCGGTGCCGAGCCGGCTCATCTCGCGCAGCACGCGCTCGGTCTGGTGGGTCGCCTGGATCGCCATCGACAGCACCACCACGTCGAAGCGGCTGCCCGCGAACACGTCGAGCCCGGCCTCGATGTCCTGCTGGATCACGTCGACGCCGCGCCGCGCGCAGGCGAGCACCTGCGCATCGTCGATCTCGGCGCCGTAGCCGGTGCAGCGCTTGGCGCGCTGCAGGTGGTCGAGCAGCGCGCCGTCGCCGCAGCCCAGGTCGAGCACGTGCGAGCCCGGCGCGATCCAGTCGGCGATGACCGCGAGGTCGGGCCGCAGGCCGTTGGCATCGGGCCGCTGCGAGGCCATGACCGGCGCGACGCCGCGCCCCGCGCTGCCGGGTGCGGTCGTGCTCATGCCGCGAGCGCCGCGTGGTTGCGGGTCGGCGCGACCGCGTGGGCGGGCGCGCCCGGCAGCGCTGCGGCGATCCGGTCGAAGTACGCGCGCACCAGCGCGTGGTAGCGCACGTCGTCGAGCAGGAAGGCGTCGTGGCCGTGCGGCGCGTCGATCTCGGCGTAGGTCACGCGCCTGCGGTTGGCGAGCAGCGCTGCGACGATCTCGCGGCTGCGCTCGGGCGCGAAGCGCCAGTCGGTGGTGAACGAGGCCACCAGGAAGTCGCAGCGCGCCGGCGCCATCGCCGCCGCGAGGTCGCCGCCGTGCGCGCTCGCCGGGTCGAAGTAGTCGAGCGCGCGCGTGATCAGCAGGTAGGTGTTCGCGTCGAAGTACTTCGAGAACTTCTCGCCCTGGTAGCGCAGGTACGACTCGATCTCGAACTCGACGTCGAAGGTGAAGCGGTAGCCATCGCGCAGCGCCGTGTCCGACGCGTGCCGGCGCAGCGTGCGCCCGAAGCGCTCGGCCATCGTGTCGCCCGACAGGTAGGTGATGTGGCCGATCATCCGCGCCACGCTCAGCCCGTGCGCGGGCACCGTGCCGTGGTCGTAGAAGCGCCCGCCGTGGAAGCCGGGGTCGGTCACGATCGCGCGGCGGGCGACCTCGTTGAAGGCGATGTTCTGCGCCGACAGCTTGGGCGCCGTCGCGATCGCGATGCAGTGGCCGAGCCGCTCGGGGAACAGCGTGCTCCAGGCCAGCGCCTGCATGCCGCCCAGCGAGCCGCCCATCACCGCCGCGAAGCGCTCGATGCCGAGGGCATCGGCGAGCCGGGCCTGCGTGCGCACCCAGTCCTCGACGGTGACCACCGGGAAGTCCGGACCGTAGGGCCGCCCGGTGGCCGGGTTGGTCGACATCGGACCGGTCGAGCCGAAGCACGAGCCGAGGTTGTTGACGCCGATGACGAAGAACCGGTCGGTGTCGAGCGGCTTGCCCGGCCCGACCATGTTGTCCCACCAGCCGAGGTCGGCCGGGTCGGTGGCCGAGGTGCCGGCGACATGGTGCGACGCGTTCAGCGCGTGGCAGACCAGCACCGCGTTGTCGCGGGCCGGCGAGAGCGTGCCGTAGGTCTCGTAGACCAGTTCGTAGCCGGCGATCGAGGCGCCGCTCGCGAGCGCGAGCGGCGCCACGAAGCGCAGGCGCGGCGGCGTGGTGGCTCCGACCGAGTCGGTCATCGAATCGTGTCCCGTATCCCGTGTGGTCATCGTCGGCCGCGGACGGCCTGAAATGAAAAAACCCGACCGGCTTGGCTGCGGCGGTCGGGCACGGGCGGGGTCGCGGTGCGCCGCTTTAGCCGCATTTGTAACGCGCCCGCAAGCTGGGTCAAATCGGCGCGAGCGCAGACGGTAGCGGCCGGGATGGCGGGTGTCAACCCGGGGGCATGAGCTCATGCCCGCGACGGGGGTTCACGCGGGCAGCCCCGTGGGCGCACCATCGCGCCCCCTCCTGTCGCTGATCCGGAAGACCTCGATGCGCCATTCCTCCCGTCTCCTGTCGGCCGCGCTGCTCGCCGCCGCGCTGTCCTTCGCCACGCCGGCGCTCCAGGCCGCACCGATCGTCGAGCAGGCCGAACTCGCCGCGAAGCTCGACGCGCCGCAGCTGCGCCTGCTCGACATCCGCGACGGCAAGGATGCCGCCGGCCGCACGCCGTACGAGCTCGGCCACCTGCCGGGCGCGGTGTCGGCCCCCTACTCGCTGTGGCGCGGCCCCAAGGACAACCCGGGCAAGCCGCTCGACGCGCAGGCCCTCACCGCGCTGCTGCAGCGGCTCGGAATCGACCGTGACACCGAGGTGGTGGTGGTGCACGAAGGCAAGGATGCGACCGACTTCGGCGCGGCCGCGCGCGTCTACTGGACGCTGAAGACCGCCGGCCTGTCGAAGCTGTCGATCCTCAACGGTGGCG
>CAIUGQ010000389.1 GCA_903898725.1 uncultured Burkholderiales bacterium
GCTGCTCGCCGCCTGCACCGACGCCGGGCTGCGTGCGCGCTGGCTGCCGGCGCTGGCCGACGGCGCGGTGCGCATCGTGCCCGCCATGCACGAGCGCGGCGGCCGCGGACGGTCGCGCCCCGACGCGACGCGGGCCCGCCGCGAGGGCGATGGCTGGGTGCTCGACGGGATCGAGCGCACCGTGCCCGGCGGCGACGGTGCCGATGCATGGCTGGTGGGTGCATCGACCGGAGACGGCGGGCTCGCGGTCTTCGTGCTGACGCCCGGACTGCCCGGGCTGCGGGCGACCCCGGTCGAGACCGTCGACGGCGGCCGCGGCTGCCGGCTCGACATCGAGGGGGTCCGCCTCGGCGACGACGCGCGGCTCGCCGGCGTCGGGGCCGCGGAATCGGCGCGGGTCGACGACCAGGCGCTGGTGGTCGCCTGCGCCGAGTCGGTCGGCTCGATGGATGCGCTGCTGCGCGAGACCGTCGCCTACCTGCGCACGCGCGTGCAGTTCGGCCGGCCGCTCGCCATGAACCAGGCGCTGCGCCACCGCGTCGCCGACCTCGCGATCGCGGTGGAGGAGGCGCGTTCCTCGGCGCTCGCCGCAGTGCTCGCGCTCGACGATGCCGCCCGCGCCGGCGATGCCCGTGCCCACGCGCGCGCTGCGGCCGGCGCCCGCGCGAAGGTCGGCTCGGTGGCGCGCCGTGTCGCCGAGGAGGCGATCCAGCTGCACGGCGGCATGGGCGTCACCGACGAACTGCGCATCGCCCGGCATCTCAAGCGCCAGCTCGCCCTCGACGCGATGCTCGGTGGCCCCGACTGGCACCTGCGGCGCCACGCGACGCTGCGGACCGCGACCGCTGCCGCGACCCCGACCTCGCCCCCGACCTTGCCCCTGACCTCGCCCCTGACCGCGACCGAGACGATGCGATGACCCCGATCCTCGATGCCGACGACCTGGCCTTCCGCGACGAGGTCCGCGCCTTCCTCCGCGAGCGGCTCACGCCCGACCTCGTGCGGGCCACGCGGCTGAACACCTCGGTGTTCTCCGAGCACGAGGTCTGCATGCGCTGGCACCGCGCGCTGCATGCGCGCGGCTGGGTCGCGCCCGCGTGGCCCGTCGAGCACGGCGGCACCGGCTGGCCGCTGGTGCGCCGCTGGATCTGGGAGACCGAACTCGCGCGGGCGGGTGCGCCGCCGCTGTCGCCGATGGGGCTGCGGATGGCCGGGCCGGTGATCATGCGGTTCGGCACGCCCGCGCAGCGCGCGCATTACCTGCCGCGGATGCTGTCGGGCGAGGACACCTGGTGCCAGGGCTATTCCGAGCCCGGCTCGGGCTCCGACCTCGCGTCGCTGTCGACCCGGGCCGTGCGCGACGGTGACCACTATGTCGTCGACGGCACCAAGATCTGGACGACCCACGCGCATCACGCGAACCGGATGTTCGCGCTGGTCCGCACCGGCGCCGAGTCCGCGCGCCGCCAGGACGGCATCAGCTTCCTGCTGATCGACATGGCGAGTCCGGGCATCACCGTGCGACCGATCCGAAGCGCCAGCGGCGACCACGAGGTCAACCAGGTGTTCTTCGACGGCGTGCGCGTGCCGGTGACCGACCGCGTCGGCGACGAGGGTCAGGGCTGGACCGTCGCGAAGTACCTGCTGGAGTTCGAGCGCGGCGGCGCGATCGCGGCGGCCCGGCTGCGCGCGGCGCTCGAGCGCATGGTGGCGCTCGCCGAGCAGCGCGGGCTGCTCGACGATCCGGATCTCGCGCTCGCGATCTCGGCGGTCGAGGTCGACGTCGACGCGCTCGAGGCGACCGAGCTGCGGGTGATGGCGACGATGCAGGTCGGCCAGAACCCCGGCGGACTGGTGTCCTCGATGCTCAAGCTGCGCTGGAGCGAGATCCAGCAGTCGATCACGCGGCTCGGCGTGCGTCTGCTGGGGGCCGACGCGCTCGCCTGGGAGAGCGCCCGGCCGATGCCCGACGCGGTCTCGGCCGCCGGGCTGGACGATGCCGCCCGGCCGCTGGTCGCGCAGTACCTGAACGCCCGCGCGTACACGATCTTCGGCGGGTCCTCCGAGATCCAGCGCGAGATCGTCGCCCGCGAAGTGCTCGGCTGAGCCCGGGGCCGAGCGTGGCCGCCGCGGGCTGCGCCCCGGCGGTCAGCGTGGCCGCGGCCCGGACCGACCGGTGACCGGTCACGAGGGATGACCGTCCTGTAGGAGGTCGCCGCCGACGGGTAGACTCCGGAACGTCAGACGCCTTGGGGGCCTTCATGAACCGAGCCACGCATCACGCCGTCACCCTGCTCCGGGCCCTGCTGCTCGGCTCGGTCGCGCTCGCGGCCGGTTGCGCCGGATTCGGCGGTGGGGGCGATCAGGTCCGCGTCTACGAGCGCGAGGTCTTCGACCGGCCGACCGCGTTCTCGCGCGAGTTCGTCGCCTCGCCCGCCGACACCTGCAACGCGGCGCGGCGCGCGCTGCTCAGCCAGGGCTACATCGTGCAGACCGCGCAGGACGAGCAGATGGACGCCCGCAAGCGCTTCCAGCCCGAGGCCGAGTCGCACGTCCAGATCGAGTTCCACGTCGTGTGCTCGCCGCTGGCGCGCGGCCAGCCGACGTCGGTCGCCTTCGTGAGCGCGGTCCAGGACCGCTACACGGTCAAGAAGAACCCGATGTCGGCCAGCGTCGGCGTGAGCCCCTTCGGCTCGATCTCCCTGCCGCTGTCCTCGACCACCGATTCGCTGGTCAAGGTGGGCAGCGAGACCATCCCGCCGGGCCGCTTCTACGACCGCTTCTTCGATCTGGTCGAGCAGTTCCTCGCCGAGCAGAAGGGGCTCGACGAGCTGCCGGCGTCCATGACCGCGCCGGCGTCCGCGGCGTCGCCGGGAAAGGCCTCGGCCGACCCAGACCGCAAGGTGGTGCTGCCGGTCACGCTGCCGGCGAACCGCTGACGTCAGGTTCAGGGGCAGGGGCCAGGTCCGCGGGCTGGAGCCGCCAGGCACGGCCGAAGCCGCCGTTCAGGCTCGCGCCGGTGCACTCGATGCGCCGGAACGCGAAGTCGCCGAAGTCGACATAGAGCGCGGCCTTCGGGTGGACCGCGAGCCAGCGTTCGCGGGCCCGGCGCCCTTCGGCGCTGTCGCGCTCGAGGCGTCGTGCGGTGCCGGCCACCGTCAGGCGCGGATGGGCGAGCGGGTCGCCGGCACCGGGTTCGCCGACCAGCAGCGAGCAGCGGGCATCCGCATCGAGCGCGCCCGAGTGCACCGACAGCGCGGACATCAGCAGCAGCGGCGCACCGTCGGCATCGAGCGCGACGGCGACGCGGCTCGCCATCGGATGCCCGGTGCCGGGCTCGAGGGTGGCCAGCGCGCCAAAGCGCGCGCGCTCGAGCAGCTGGCGCGCCAGCGCGCGGGCATCGTCGTCGGCGGGCCGGACAGGGTCGGTGGTCATGGCGGACATCGGAATCCCGCCGACTGTAGCGCCCGGGCGGCTGTGCTTCAATGCACCATCCGAACCCAGAGCACCGCGATGACCGAGGCGCGCACGCCCCTTCACACCCGCAGCATCCGCCTCGACGGCTACGCGCGGCCGGACGGCATGCTCGACATCGAGGCCCGGCTGACCGACGTCAAGCACTACGACATGCCGCTGTGGGCCCGCGGCCCGCTGCCCGCCGGCGAGCCGATGCACCACATGGTCGTGACCATGACGGTCGACGCCGGCGGCACCATCCGCGCGTTCGAGGCGCGCACCCTGGCCTCGCCGAAGGAGGTCTGCACCGTCGGCGCCGAGAACTTCTCGCGGCTGGTGGGCCTGTCGATCCGCAAGGGCTTCCTCAAGGCCGCCGCCGAGCGCATCGGCGGCGTCGAGGGCTGCACGCACATCCGCGAGCTGCTGCAGCAGATGGCGACGGTGGCGTTCCAGTCGATGCGCGAGACGCGGGTCAAGCGCTACGACGACGCGCCGCGCGAGAAGCCGGTCGTCGTCGACACCTGCATCGCGTGGTCGTCGAAGGGGGACTGGGTGCGCGAGCGCTTCCCCGACTTCTACACCGGTGATGCGAAGGATGCGCCCGGTCCTGCCGGCGTGGCATGATGGGGTCATCGTGCAGACGCTGTCACCGCTGATCCGCGAAGCCACGGCGATCGACGCCGAGTCGATCGCGCGGGTGCGCGTCGCGAGCTGGCGGGCGACCTACCGCGGCATCATCGACGACGGCTACCTCGACGCGCTGTCGGTCGACGCGGGCCGCGACCGCTACCTGCGCACCTTCGATCCCGCCCCCGCCGCCGGCTTCACCCGCGTGGCCGCCGACGACGACGGTCGGGTGGTCGGATTCGCCACCGGCGGCGTCGCCCGCGGACCGGGCGCCGCCCGCCGGCAGGGCGAGATCTGGATGATCTACCTGCTGCCCGATGCGCAGCGCCACGGCCTCGGCAGCCGGCTGATGCGCTCGATGGCCCGCGGCCTCGACCGCCGCGGCCTGGGCTCGCTCATCGTCTGGGCGCTGGCCCGAAACGACCCTGCCCGTGCGTTCTACGAGCGTCTGGGCGGCCGCGTCATCGCGGAACGCACCAGCGCGGTCGGTGCGCAGCGACTCGACGAGGTCGCCTACGGCTGGGATGACCTGCAAGGCCTGATCGCCGGCTGAGCCGGGCGGTCCGCCGCCCCCTACAATGCGGACCATCCTCTCTTCACCCACGGATCGGTCATGAGCATCTCGCGCATCGGCGTCATCGGCGCCGGCACCATGGGCAACGGCATCGCGCAGGCCTGCGCCGTCTGCGGCATCGACGTCACGATGGTCGACGTCGCGCAGCCTGCGGTCGATCGCGGTCTGAAGGCGGTCGCCGGCAGCCTCGATCGCCTCGTCAAGAAGGACAAGCTGTCCGAGGCCGACCGCGACGCGGCGCTGGCCCGGATCCACGGCTCGACCGCTTACGACGACCTCAAGGACCTGCCGCTGGTCATCGAGGCCGCCACCGAGAACATGGACCTGAAGGTCCGGATCCTGCAGCAGCTCGATGCGCTGCTCGGGCCCGACGCGATCGTCGCGACGAACACCTCGTCCATCTCGATCACCAAGCTCGCCGCGGCGACGAAGCGGCCGGACCGCTTCATCGGCATGCACTTCTTCAATCCGGTGCCGATGATGGCGCTGGTCGAGATCATCCGCGGGCTGCAGACCAGCGACGCCACGCACGACCTCGTGCGCGAGCTCGCGCTGCGGCTCGGCAAGTCGCCGATCACCGTGAAGAACGCGCCCGGCTTCGTCGTCAACCGCATCCTGGTGCCGATGATCAACGAGGCGTTCTTCGTGCTGGCCGAAGGGCTGGCCTCGCCCGAGGACATCGACGCCGGCATGAAGCTCGGCACCAACCATCCGATCGGGCCGCTGGCGCTGGCCGACCTGATCGGCCTGGACGTGTGCCTGGCGGTGATGAACGTCTACTTCGACGAGTTCAACGACTCCAAGTACCGCCCGTGCCCGCTGCTCAAGGAGATGGTCGCGGCGGGCTGGCTCGGTCGCAAGACCGGGCGCGGCGTCTACACCTACTGAAGCGCGAGGCCCCACCATGCAGACGACCCGAAACGCCACGCCCACCGACGCCGAGCGCGCCGCCTTCGAGGCGCGCCTCAGGCACGAGGGCTTCGACGAGATCCTGACGAAGACCCTCGAGGCCGACGTCGTGATCGATCTGCACTCGCATCCGTACGACGTGCTCGCGCTGGTGCTCGAGGGCGAGGCGACGATCGACTGCGGCAGCGGTCCGCGCACCTTCCGCCCGGGCGACATCCTCGAGGTCGCGGCCGACCAGCCGCATACCGAGCACTACGGTCCCAAGGGCTATACCTTCATGCTGGGCCGGCGCCACAAGCCGGCCTGAACGCCCCCGACACCGACGGCGCTCCCTCATGTCGGCCCGCATGATCACCCTCCTCGTCGTCGACGACCACGCCCTGTTCCGAGGGGGGATGCGGCTGCTGCTCGCCGATCTCGGCGTGTCGGCGCGGGTGCTCGAGGCCGAGTCGGTCGAGGCCGCGGTCGCGATGGACGAGCGGCCCGACCTGGTGCTGCTCGACCTGCACCTGTGCGGGCTCAGCGGCAAGCCGGCGCTCGCGATGATCCGCGAGCGCATGCCCGATGCCACCGTCGTCGCGATGTCGGGCGAGGAGGATCCCAAGCTGATCCGCGCGACGATCGAGGACGGCGCCTCGGGGTTCATCCCCAAGACCTCGACGCCCGGCGTGATGATCGGCGCGCTGCGGCTCGTGCTGGCTGGCGGCGTCTACCTGCCGCCCCAGGTGCTGCGCGCCGACGCGGCGCCGGTGCAGGCCGCGGGGCGGGTGGCGGCGCCGGCCGCGGGCGCGCTCGACTCCCTGACGCCGCGCCAGGTCGATTCGCTGATGCTCGCGATCCGCGGCAAGTCGAACAAGGCGATCGCCCGCGACCTGGGTGTCTCCGAGGGCACGGTCAAGCAGCACCTGTCGGCCGCGTTCCGCGTGCTCGGCGTCGAGAACCGGACCCAGGCGGTGTTCGCCGCCGCGCGGCTCGGACTGGCGGGCCCGCCGACGCATGCGGGCTGAGGCGGGCGCCGGGCCCGTCGCGGCGGCGGTCGAGCGCCGGCCGTCGGCGGGCATCGTGGTGTCGCTCGCCTGTCTCGCCCGCGCGGCCCGGGCCGATGCACCGGTCGTTGCGCTCGGCGCGCTCGGCATGGCCGGCGTCGCGATCCTCGGGGCGGGGACGCTGCCGCCTGCCGCGATCGTCGGCTGGTGCGTCGCGGTGGCGTCGATGCTCGTGCTGCGGCATCGGGCGGTCCGCGCGGTCCCCGCAGCGTCGGCCCAGGCCGGCGAGCTGGGGGTGCGCGATGCGCAGCGGCTCGTGCTGGCGACGGCGGCGGTGATCGGATCGGGCGCGGCCGCGTCCCCCTGGCTGCCCGGCACCGAGCGCGTGCTCCTCTCGCTGCTCCTCGCGGTCATCGCGGCCTTCACCTCGCTCGGGAGCGCCGGTGCCCGGCTCGGGGGCGCCGGTGCGCTCCTGCTCGGGCCGATGGCCCTCGCGTGGGGGCTCGTGCCGGCGCCGGGCCTGTCGGTCGTGATGCGGGTCGGCGTGGCGGCGACGCTCTGCGCCTGTCTCGTGCTCGTGCGGCGGCGCGACGCCGGCCGCGATGCGCTGCGCGACGAGCTCGAGGCGCTGCGCGCGGCGCAGGCAGCGACGAGCGCCCGCCACGACGAGGTGCTGGGGCGCCTGCGCTCGGCCGAGGAGGTCGCGGGCCGGACGATCGCCGCGATCGGCCATCGGCTCAGGCAGCCGCTCTATGCGCTGCGGCTGTTCGCCGCTTCGCTCGGCGAGCAGCCGCTCGCCCCGCGCGCCGCGGACCTCGCGCGTCGCCTCGACGCCTCGGGCCAGGCGCTCGCGCACGATCTCGACACGCTGCTCGACCTGTCGCGCCTGCAGAGCGGCGTGCTGCGGCCCGAACGCGAGCCGGTCGAGGTGGAGCTCGTCGTCGGCCGGGTGACCGCGGCACTCGAGCTCGACGCCGCGGGCCGGGGCCTGAGCCTGGGGCACGAGCTCGAGCACGGGCTCAGGGCCGACACCGATCGCCGGCTGTTCGAGCGGGTGCTGCGCACGCTCGTCGTCGCCGCACTCGAGCGCGGCGCACCCGGTGGCGGCGTGACGATCGAGGCGCGCCACGAGGCCGGCCGGTGCGTGATCGAGGTGATCGACGGCGGCCGTCCCCCCGATGCCGACGAGCTCGCCCGGCTGCTGGATGCGACGACGCCGGCCGACCCGTCGGGCGACCCGTCTCCTGCCGTCGCGGTGCGGCTGGTGGCGCTGCTCGGCGGATCGCTGGGCGTGAACGCCGAGCCCGGCGCCGGCACCTGCGTGCGCCTCGAGCTGCCGTCGGCCGCAGCCGTCTCGCCGGTGGCGCCCGGGCGCGATGCGGTGCTGGCCGGGCTGCATGTGCTGGTCGTGGACGACGAGCCCGCCGTGCGGGCGGCCACGCGTTTCGTGCTCGAGGATCGGGGCTGTCGCGTGAGCCTCGCCGCCGACGCCACCGAGGCGATGGGCGCGGCGCTCGCCGACCGCCCGGACCTGGCGCTGCTCGACCTTCAGCTCGGCCGCGGCGATTCGGGGCTGCAGCTCGCGGCCCGGCTGCGCGAGCGCTGGAGCGGGCTCGCGGTGGTGATGATCACCGGCGAGCGGCCGCGCGATGCACTCGATGCGGCGGCGGCGGCCGGCTGGCCGGTCCTCGGCAAGCCGATCGACGTCGAGCGCCTCGTGCGCACCCTGCAGCAGGCGTCGCGATCGAGCGCAGGGCAAGCGTCGGGTGCCGCGTCGGCGACGGGTGCTGCGGGCCGCGGCTGAGGGCTCGCGGCGGGCGCTCGACGGCTGAAGCGACTGGCCCCTGCCGGCTCGATCCACCGCCCCACGCCTCCGCCTCTCACGCCACCGCTTCTCACGCCTCCGCCTCTCACGCCTCCGCCTCGGCGCACGCCTCGCCGAGCGTCACCGCCTGCCGCGTGATCGTCGCGCCCCGCTCGTCGACCTGCTCGACCTCGAGCGCCCACTGTCCGGGGGCGTCGCAGCGCACACCGAGCTGCGTGAAGTGGCGCGGCGTCGAGGCGACGCCGCCCAGCAGCCGCGCATGCGCCGTCAGCGTGGCGTCCGAGAACGGCAGCCGGACGCGGCCCCGGGCGAGTTCGCGCGGGTTGCCGTTGGCGAAGGGCAGGCTGGTGTTCAGGCCGGAGGCCACCACCAGGTGCAGGCGCGCGCGCCGGGGCAGGCCGTCGACCGTGCCCTCGACCTCGAGCTCGACCACGCACGAGTAGTGCGGGTCGCCGCACAGCAGCACCACCGGCGCGCCGTCGCCCTCGAGCACCGCCTGCAGCAGCTCGCGGCAGCTGGCCGGATAGCCGTGCCAGTCGTCCGCGCGCAGCGCGTTGGGCGCCGCCGCGTCGAGCTCGTCGGCACGCGGCAGGCCGAGCGGGCTGCCGCAGAGCAGCAGCCGCGGGGCGCTCGTGTCGCCGCTCGTGCGGGTGCGCAGCCAGCCCGCGAGCGCCGCGTGCTGCGCGGCATGCATGATCCGCGCCGTCTGCCAGTCGGCGGCGCTTCGGCGCTGTCGCTCGGTGCGGGTGTCGAGCGCGAAGCAGCGCAGCGTCGCCGCCTCGAACGGATGCCACAGGCCGCGCGTGACGCAATCGAGGCCGAGGCCGGGGCTGGCGATCGGTGCCGAGGCGGCCGAGGCCGGCGCGTGCTCGGTCGCGGCCATCCCGACGTCGAGGCCGCGCCACTGGTAGGCGAGGGCGGCAGCGAAGCCTTCCCGGAATCGGGGCGACAGCGCGACGCCGGGTGACCAGCCGGGCCAGTCGTCGCCGAACTCGTGGTCGTCGACGACCATCCAGCTCGGCAGGCTCGACAGCAGCTTCGCCATCTCGGGGCTCGGCAGCCGCTCGTCGGCGAGCGACTCGCCCGAGAACGCTTCGCGATAGCGCTGCGAGGCGCGCTCCTCCGGGATGCCGGTGTCGAACAGGTCGGCGGTGGCATCGACGTAGACCTGGTCGCCGAGCAGCAGCAGGCCGTCGATCGCGGGCGGGGCATGCGCCTCATGCGCCTCATGCGCGGCACGCGCCACACGCGCGTTCATCGCGGCGATCGGCGCTGCCGCGGCATCGCGCTCGAACACGAGGCCGGGCCAGCGGCACGAGCCCAGCAGGAAGGTCATCGCCCGGGGGCCCGCGCCGGCCTTGCGCAGCGCGAACAGGTGACGCAGCCAGGGCGCCGCGCTCCAGGTGTCGGGGATGTCGACGCGCCGGCGCATGTATGCCGACGACAGCTCGATCAGGTCGGGCGCGGCGCCCGCCGCGCGGAACGCCGGGAGCTCGCCGTTCGGATCGAGGTCGACACCGGTGTCGACGTACGGATGCGGGATCTCTGGCGGCGGCGCGTCTGGGCCGAGCGGGCACGACCAGCTCAGGCGCCGGAAGTCGCCGGGCAGGCCGGGGCCGAGGCGCTTGTGCTGCCAGACCGAGTCCGCACCCGGCTCGACGCGGGCGCTGCGGAAGGGCCGCAGCTCGATCCAGGCCTCGAGCTCGAAGTGCGCCGGCCCGAGCGTGTAGCGCAGCAGCGGACCCGCCCATGGCGTCGCCTCGACCTCGAGCTGTGGGCTGAGCGCGACCGCGCGCCGCCGGTCCTCGGGACCGTGCGACGCCTCGCGTCGGTCGAGCCAGCCTTCGGGGTCCGCGACGAA
>CAIUGQ010000390.1 GCA_903898725.1 uncultured Burkholderiales bacterium
GATCCTCGTCAACATCTTCGGCGGCATCATGAAGTGCGACACGATCGCCGAGGGCGTGATCACCGCGTCGCGCGCGGTGGGTCTGAAGGTGCCGCTGGTGGTCCGCATGAAGGGCACCAACGAGGACCTCGGCAAGAAGCTGCTCGCCGAGTCCGGTCTGCCGATCATCGCCGCCGACTCGATGGCCGAGGCCGCCGAGAAGGTCGTGGCCGCCGCGGCCAAGGCCTGATCCCCCCCATTCGGAGCGAATCGACATGTCGATCCTGGTCAACAAGAACACCAAGGTCATCACGCAGGGCATCACCGGCAAGACCGGTCAGTTCCACACGCGGATGTGCCGTGACTACGCCAACGGCAAGAACTGTTTCGTCGCCGGCGTGAACCCGAAGAAGGCCGGCGAGGACTTCGAGGGCATCCCGATCTTCGCGTCGGTCAAGGACGCGAAGCAGCAGACCGGCGCGAACGCGTCGGTGATCTACGTGCCGCCCCCCGGCGCGGCCGCGGCGATCTGGGAAGCGGTCGAGGCCGACCTCGATCTGGTCGTGTGCATCACCGAGGGCATCCCGGTGCGGGACATGATCGAGGTGCGCGACCGCATGCGCCGCGAGAACCGCAAGACGATCCTGCTCGGGCCGAACTGCCCGGGCGTGATCACGCCCGACGAGATCAAGATCGGCATCATGCCGGGCCACATCCACAAGAAGGGTCGCATCGGCGTGGTCTCGCGCTCGGGCACGCTGACCTACGAAGCGGTCGGCCAGCTGACCGAACTCGGCCTGGGGCAGTCCTCGGCGGTGGGCATCGGCGGTGATCCGGTGAACGGCCTGAAGCACATCGAAGTGATGCGCATGTTCAACGACGATCCGGAGACGGACGCCGTGGTCATGATCGGCGAGATCGGCGGCTCCGACGAGGAGACGGCGGCGCTCTGGATCAAGGACAACATGAAGAAGCCGGTGGTCGGCTTCATCGCGGGCGTCACCGCGCCCCCGGGCAAGCGCATGGGCCACGCCGGCGCGATCATCTCGGGCGGCAAGGGCACGGCGCAGGAGAAGCTGGAAGTGATGGCCGCCTGCGGCATCACGGTCACGAAGAATCCGTCGGAGATGGGTCGGCTGCTGAAGGCCGCGATCTAGTAGCGGTACCCGGGCCGGCCGGCCGGCCCGGGCAGACGGCGCGACCGCGTTCACGCGGCGCGCCGTCGTTTCATCGGAGAGACGTCGAACATGGACATCGGTACCGCGGCCTTCTGGCTCGCGCTCGGCCAGATCATCATCGCCGACCTGCTTCTGGCGGGCGACAACGCGGTCGTCATCGCGCTGGCAGTGCGATCCCTGCCCGCCGCCCAGCAGAAGAAGGCGATCATCTTCGGCACGGTCGCAGCCGTGGTCATGCGCGTCGCGCTGACGATCGTGGCAGCGCAGCTGCTGACCTTCCCGTATCTCAAGCTGATCGGTGCGGTGCTGCTGCTGTACGTCGCGGTCGGACTGCTGCTGCCCGACGACCATGACGAGGAATCGCTGCCGGGCGCGAAGGGTCTGAACGGGTCGATGGCCTCGGCGATCCGCACGATCCTGATCGCCGACCTGGTGATGAGCCTGGACAACGTGATCGCGGTCGCCGCGGCCTCGCGCGGCGACAACACGCTGCTGATCCTGGGCCTGCTGATCTCGATTCCGCTGGTGGTCTACGGCAGCACGCTGCTGCTCAAGGTCATCGAGCGCTACCCGGTGATCATCTGGGCGGGCGCGGCGCTGCTGGGCTACGTCGCCGGCGACATCGCGGTGCACGACCCGGCGATCGAGTCCTGGGTGGCGCAGCAGGCGGCCGCGATGGGCATCTCGGTCGCGAACCTGGGACGCATCGTCGGGGTGGCCGGCGCGCTCTTCGTGCTCGGGCTGTCCAAGGTGCTCCTCAACCGGCGCAAGATCGCGGCGCTCTGAGGTGCCACGTGCCGCGGTGCCCCGTCGACGGGGCACCGCGGTCATGGGGCGAGCGTCACCGCCGGGCGGGTGCCGTCACCCGTTCGTGATCCAGTTCCTTCGACCTCTCTGCCCGGGCCGATAGATTGCCGACATGTCGGGAATCGCTCACGGACACGGGGAGCTTGCCTCGCGCGTGTCGGGCACGCTCGCGGAGGGACCGGACGCGTGCGTCCCCTGGGCGGTCGTCACCGACCCGGGGCCCGCCCGCCGCCACAACGAGGATCGCTGGAGCGTCGACGCGACGCACGGCGTCTTCGCGCTCGCCGACGGCATGGGCGGCTACAACGCCGGCGAGGTCGCCGCCGAGATCGCGGTGCGCACGGCCTCGCAGCTGGCAGGCGCGCTGCACGACGCGGGTCTGTCCGCCAGCGACGCCCTGCTCAGGGCGGTGGCCGCGGCGCACGCCGGGATCGTCGACTACGCCCACAGCCGCCCGGAGTGCCTCGGCATGGCGACCACGCTGGTCGTCGCCTCGATCCGCGACGGACGGCTGACGGTCGCCCACGTCGGTGACTCCCGGGCCTACCTGCTGCGTGGCGGCAACCTGCGTCGCCTGACCGTCGATCACTCGATCGGCCAGCGCATGCTCGACGAGGGGCACCTGAGCGACGCCCAGGTCCGGCGGCTGCCCTCGCGCGGCATCCTGACACGCGCGCTCGGCA
>CAIUGQ010000391.1 GCA_903898725.1 uncultured Burkholderiales bacterium
ACTTCGCGAGCGCGCGCAGCAGGTGCTTCTGGATCTTGCCGGTCGAGGTCTTGGGCAGCTCGACGAAGCGGATCTCGCGCGGGCACTTGAAGTGCGCGAGGTGCTGACGGCAGTGCGCGACGAGCTCGGCGGCGAGCGCCTGCTCGGCGGCCGCATCGGCCGGCCGCTGCGCGGCGCGCATCTCCACGAAGGCGAGCGGCGTCTCGCCCCAGCGCGGATCGGGCTTGGCGACGACACCGACGGCCATCACCGCCGGATGCTTGTACAGCGCGTCCTCGACCTCGATGGACGAGATGTTCTCGCCACCCGAGATGATGATGTCCTTGGCGCGGTCCTTGAGCTTGACGTAGCCGTCGGGGTACAGCACGCCCAGGTCGCCGGTGTGGAACCAGCCGCCGGCGAAGGCCTCGCGCGTGGCGGTCTCGTTCTTCAGGTAGCCCTTCATCACGACGTTGCCGCGGAAGACCACCTCGCCCATCGTCGTGCCATCGCGCGGCACCTCGCGCATCGTCTGCGGATCGACCACCGTGCAGCCCTCCTGCACCTGATAGCGCATGCCCTGGCGCCCGTTCAGGTCGACCTGCTCGGCAAGCGGTCGCGTGGTCCAGTCCTCGTGCTTGGCGCAGGCGGCGGCCGGCCCGTAGACCTCGGTCAGGCCGTAGACGTGGGTGACGTCGAAGCCCATCCGCGCCATGCCCTCGATCATCGAGGCCGGCGGCGCCGCCCCCGCGACCATCGCCCGGACCGTCCAGTCGATGCCCTCGCGCAGCGACTCGGGCGCGGCGATCAGCGTCGAGTGCACGATCGGCGCGCCGCAGTAGTGCGACACGCGGTGCTCGCGCATCAGTCCGAAGATCAGCGCCGCGTCGACACGCCGCAGGCACACGTTCGTGCCGGCGACCGCCGCCAGCGTCCACGGGAAGCACCACCCGTTGCAGTGGAACATCGGCAGCGTCCACAGGTAGACCGGGTGACGCGGCAGGTTCCAGGCGAGCACGTTGCCGACCGCGTTCAGGTAGGCCCCGCGGTGGTGCACCACCACACCCTTCGGATTGCCGGTGGTGCCCGAGGTGTAGTTCAGCCCGATGGCGTCCCATTCGTCGGCGGGCATGCGGGGCGCGAACGACGGATCGCCGCCGGCCAGGAAGGCCTCGTACTCGATCTCGCCGAAGCACTCGCCGCCGCCGACGTGCTCGGGGTCGTCGACGTCGACCACGTAGGGCAGGCGCTTGCCGGCCTCGCGCAGCAGCGCGAGCGCGGCGCTCGCGGCGGGCGCGAACTCGCGATCGACGATGAGCACGCGGCTGTCGGAATGCTCGAGCACGAACGCGACGGTGGCCGCGTCGAGCCGCGTGTTGATGCAGTGGAGCACCGCACCGGTCATCGGCACGCCGAAGTGCGCCTCGACCATCGGCGGCGTGTTCGGCAGCATCACCGCGACCGTGTCGCCGTCGCCGAGGTCCATCGCGGCCAGCCGCGAGGCGAGCCGGATCGAGCGCTCCCGAACCTGCGACCAGGTGCGGCGCAGCGGCCCGTGGATCACGGCGCAGCGCTCGGGATACACGTCCGCCACCCAGTCGAGCAGCGACAGCGGCGTCAGCGGGACGTGGTTCGCGGGGTTGCGGTCGAGGCCCTGGCGGTAGGGGTTCGGATGCGTCGGCATGGTGCACGGTTCCCGGTCGATGGGCCGGTGGGGACCCGGCTCGTGACCATTCTAGGGGCGGGCATGGGGCTTGCCCGATACCGCAGGCCGGAACTCGATCACGTTGCTGATTGCAAGGTCGTATTGCGGTGCAGCATCCCGATGGTAGTCTGTGACGACCGGTACCCCGGAGAAGGAGCATCCATGCCTCATCTGGTCCATGTGCTGGGCGTCGCCGATCGTGACGCACTGCACCAGCACTTCGCGGCCCTCGACCCCCAGGACCTGCGGATGCGATTCGGACGCCTGCCCGACCGCGACTGGCTCCGACTCTACGTCGAGGGCATCGACTACGCCCGGGACACGGTGCTCGGCGTGCGCGATGGCGCGACGATCATCGGTGCGGCCCATGTCGCGCTGTTCGACGGCGCGGCCGAGCTCGGCCTGTCGGTGGTGCCCTCGCGGCGCAAGCAGGGGGTTGCCACCGCGCTCTTCGACCGCGGTGTGCTGCATGCGCGCAACCGGGGCATCGTCGAGCTGTTCATCCACTGCCTGTCCGAGAACCAGGCGATGCGCCGCATCGCGCGCAAGGCCGAGATGCGCATCCTCGTCGAGGGGGTGGATGCCGACGCGTGGATCGAGCTGCCGCCGGCCACGCCCTTCACACTGGGCCAGGAACTCGTCGCTCGGCAGCTGACCCTGGTCGACCTGGCGCTGCATGCGCCGTGGATGTCGAAGGCAGCGGAGCGCTCGGAAGCCTGACGCGGAACACCGAGCCCCGGCCGGGCTCGCTGTCGACCTCGATGCGGCCCTCCATCAGCTCGACCAGGCGGCGCGACAGCGCCAGTCCGATGCCCGAGCCCTCGACCGCGCCATGCTCGCGCCCGAGCCGCTCGAAGGGCTCGAACAGGCGCGACTGCTGGTCGAGCGGGATGCCCGGGCCGTCGTCCTCGACCTCGATCCAGGTCGTGCCGGTGCCGGAGTCGCCGATGCGCAGCCGCACGGTGCCACCGGGACGGTTGTACTTGATGGCGTTCGACAGCAGGTTCACCAGCACCTGACGCAGGCGCATCGGGTCGCCGAGCATGCCGAGCCGCGCGTCCTCGCCCGAGGGCGGCACCAGCCTCACGCGCGCATCGGCCGCGGCGAGCGAGAGCAGCCGCAGGCACTGCCGGCAGACCGCCTGCACGTCGATCGCCTCGCGATCGAGCCGCATGCGATCGCCCTCGATGCGCGTCAGGTCGAGCAGCTCGTCGATCAGCACGCCCAGGTGGCCGCCGGCCTCGCGGATCGCGCCGACCCGTTCGCGCTGCACCTCGCCCAGCGGGGCGTCGACGTCGATCTCCATGAGCTGTGCGAAACCGAGCACCGCATTGAGCGGGGTGCGCAGCTCGTGGCTCATCTTCGAGAGGAAGTCGGACTTCGCCCGGCTCGCCGCCTCGGCCTCGGCCCGGGCGCGCTCGGCCGCCTCGATGCGCCGCCGCTGGCGGGCATCGCGCATCACCAGCGTCACCAGCCGGCCGGCGTCGACATCCACCTGCGCGACCGAGGCGTCGATCGGGAACTCGGTGCCGTCGGCGTGCAGGGCCACGAGCGCCGTACGCCCGCTGCCGGCGGCGGCCCGGCCCACATCGGCACCGCCCGCCACCGTGCCGTCGGCGAGCCCGACGAGGTACGCCACCGCGCCGTCGCGCAGCCTCGGCGGCACCATCGACAGCAGGCTGCGGCCGAGCACGTCGGCCGCGCGGTGGCCGAGCATGGCTTCGGCGGCGGGGTTGAACAGCACGATCCGGCCCCGCTCGTCGATCGCGACGATCGCATCGATCGCGGAGTCGATGACGGCCGACCGGCGGGCCCGACTGTCGACGAGGGCGGCCTCGGCCGCCTTGCGCGCGGAGATGTCGGCGATCGCCCCGTAGCTGCGGATCGCGCGTCCCGCCTCGTCCCAGGCCGCGAATCCGCGCGCGCTGACCCACAGGTAGGCCCCGTCGGCACGCCGCAGCCGGTACTCGGCATCGAGCGGCACGCGCCGCTCGAACAGCGCCGCCTCGTCGGTGGCGAAGCGCAGCCGGTCGTCGGGGTGCAGCCGCGTCGCGTCGTCCGACAGCCGGGGGATCTCCATGCCCGGGGCGTATCCGAGCATCTCGAGATAGGAGTCGGAGTGGAACGGTCGCCCGCCGACGAGGTCGTGGTCCCAGATGCCCGAGCCGGTCGCCGCGAACACCAGCGCGAGCTGCTCGCGCTGCCGACGCAGCGACGCCTCGACGCGCTTGTGGGCGGTGATGTCGAGCTTGACCGCGACCACCTGCGGCGGCGCGCCGGGCGCGGGCTGGATCACGCTGATCGCGATGCGGCTCCAGACGACGCGGCCGTCGCGATGCAGGTAGCGCTTCTCGAAGAGCACGCCGCCCGCACCGCCCGCCGCCGCCCAGCGGCGCAGGGCGGCCGCGTGCAGCGGGCGATCGTCCGGGTGCGTGATCTGCGCGCCTTCGATGCCCAGCAGCTCCTCGCGCCGGTAGCCGACCATCGCGCAGAACGCATCGTTGACCACCACATAGCGGCCGCGCTCGGTCACCGAGAGCGCGGCGTTCGACTGCTCGAACATCGCCCGCAGCTGGCGCTCGCGCAGCCCGAGCGTGTCCTGCACCGCCTCGAGCCGGCGCCGCGCGCCCAGCGTCAGCACCACGAACAGCGTGGCGATCAGCAGGAACAGCCACGCGACCCACTCCCCCTCCTCCGGCTGCGCGCGCACGAAGGGGCCGACGCCCATCGCGGCCGGCACGGCGACCGCGAACGCCACCGCGACCAGCGCGGTCCAGGCGCCGAGCAGGCCGAGCCAGGCCGAGGCCGCGGTGGCCGCGAGCTGCAGCACGAACATCGCGACGATGCCCCGAGTGCCGTATGCACTGGTCGTCGTGAGCGTCAGCGCCACCCCCAAGGTCAGCAGCGCGGCGACGGCGAGCGCTGCATAGCCGTCGCGCCGGACGTCGTGCGTGCTCGCCGCGCCGCGTCCGGCGGGCTGCCACGGCAGCGTGCCCGTGCGCCAGCGCTCGTGCAGCGCCAGCAGCAGCGGCGCCGCCAGCAGCATGCCGAGCACGTCGCCCGCGAACCAGCCGAGCCAGCCCTCGAGCATCCGGTGCGTCGGGAGGGTGCCGGCCAGCGCCAGCATGCCGATGCCTGCGGTCGGCGGCAGCAGCATGCCGATGACCGCGGCCAGCCCGAGGGTGCGGAAGTCTTCGGTGCTGCGGAAGTCCGGCGCCAGGTTGCGCCTGCGCATGATCCGGCTCGCGAGCCAGTAGCCGGCGCAGATGCCCAGCGCCATGCCCGCCGCGGCCCAGACCGGCGCACCGAGCCAGTACTGCAGCGCAAGCACGGTCGGCCCGAGCACCACCAGGATCGGTGCGCCCCACAGCATCAGCCCGGCGACCGCGACGCCCGTGGGCAGCCAGAAGAGGCTGACGTTCGATTCGGCGAAGGCGAGCTGCAGCCCGAGCGCGGCGGCCCCGAGGTACAGGGCGGCGACCAGCACGCCGCGCGCCGCATGCAGGCCGGGTCGCACGGCGCGCTGCGGCGGCTCGGCCGCTTCCGTCCCTCCTGGCGCCTCGGTCGACACGGTTCAGATCCCGGTTACATGGATAATTCTGCCATGCCCGCGTCGACCGAACCGAGCCCGCCGGAAGCCGGGTACGCTTCGTGCTCACCGTGCACCACTTCTTCGGAGAGATGGGTATGTCCGTCGAATCACTCACGACCGACCGGTTCGACGAGACCGTCGGCGGTCACGACATCGTCGTCGTCGATTTCTGGGCGCCCTGGTGCGGCCCGTGCAAGGCCTTCGCGCCCACCTTCGAGGCGGTCGCGGCCGACAACCCCGACGTGGCCTTCGTGAAGGTCAACACCGACGAGGAGACCGCGCTCGCCGGCCACTTCGGCATCCGGTCGATCCCCACGCTGATGATCTTCCGCGACCAGGTGATCGTCTTCCAGCAGCCCGGGGCGCTGCCCAAGGGGGCGGTCGAGGACGTGCTGCGGCAGGTGCGCGCGCTCGACATGGACGAGGTGCGGCGCGGCGCGCGGCCCCACGAGGCGGGCGAGGACCCGGCCGATGCCGGCTGAGCGCGCACCGCGCGCCGCCGCGAGGCCCCGCCGATGAGCGCCCCGCGCGATCCTCGGCTCGTCGCCCGGCGACGGCTGCTCGG
>CAIUGQ010000392.1 GCA_903898725.1 uncultured Burkholderiales bacterium
GGCGTGGCCTGGATCGGGACCACGCTCGACTGCAGTCCGGACGACAGCGTGGAACTGGCGGACCGCGCGCTCTATGCCGCCAAGCAGGCCGGCCGCAACTGCATCGAAGTAGCCTCCCGCGCGCCCGCCGCGCCCGCCGCGCCCGCCGCGGCCTCTGTCCGGCTCGCCGTCGCGAACTGAGCCTGCGCACCCGGGCCCGCTCCGGCCCTCCGCGAACGCCATCTGTCTCCCGAGCGCAACACCCTTGCCGGGCCCGGCCGCGCAAACGATTGCATTTCCGGGACGCGTGTTGGTAGGATCCGGACGTATTTGCCGGCGCCCATGGAGAACTATTGATGAAGACCGCGAATCACGCAGCCCTGATCCTGATCCCCCTGGCTGTTTCTGTTGCCCTCGCACAACAGTCGGCGCCGAGGCCTGCTGAATCCGCCTCCGGTATCGAAGAGGTGACGATCACTGCGCAGCGTCGCGCGCAGAACCTGCAGGAAGTGCCCATCGCGGTCTCCGCGTTCTCCGAAGCCGAGCTCGAGCGTCGTCAGATCACGCGCACCCTCGACCTGATCGCGTTCGTCCCGAACATGGTCGGTCACAACAACCCGGGCGTGGGCACGGCCAACACCGACTCGATCCGCGCCCTGAACCACTCCGAGTCGATCGCCACCTTCGACCCGCCCGTCGGCACCTATGTCGACGACGTGTTCATGGCCCGCCAGAACGCCAACAACTTCCAGTTCTTCGATGCCGAGCGCGTCGAAGTGCTGCGCGGCCCGCAGGGCACGCTGTTCGGCCGCAACACCACCGGCGGCGCGATCAGCATCGTCATGAAGAAGCCGGGTGAGGAGTTCGGCGGGTTCACCGAGCTCGGTTTCGGTGAGTACGACCGCAAGCACGCGCGTGCCTCCGTCGACATGCCGATCGTCGACGGCAAGGTGCTCTCCAAGGTGTCCGTGTTCTTCGCGGAGGATGACGGCTTCGTCACCAACCGCACCACCGGCCAGACCCTCAACGGCGAGAAGACCTGGGGCGTGCGCGGCGCGCTGCGCGTCAATTTCTCGGACGACGTGACCTGGGACGTTTCGGCGGACTTCGTCGACTCGGCGCTGTCCAACATCGTCAACTTCGTCAACCCGGGCAGCTCGCAGCGCTTCGACAACACGCGCCTGCGCACTGACACTCCGATCGGCGCCAACCTCGTGTCCGCGCGTCTCGCGGGCGTGCCGCTCGGCAACTACACGGAGTCCGCCTCGCTGATCTCCAACGTCGAGATCGCCGCCTGGGAAGACGCCACGATCAACTTCATCTCGGGCTGGCGCTCGCTGGACCAGCAGTTCATCACGGACTCCTTCGACAGCATCACGGGTGCGGTGTTCGCCCCGAACAACCAGTATCAGCTGGTGAGCTCGCGTCCCGGCACCTCGACGCCGCTGGTCAACGACAGCACGCACAAGCAGTTCACGCAGGAAATCAAGCTGTCCGCGTCGGCGCTCGGCGGCAAGCTCGACTACGTCGCGGGTATCTTCTCGTTCAACGACCGCAACGACACCGCCTTCGCGAACATCAGCCTGCCCGTGACCGGCAATGCCACCGTCACGCAGGATCGCGTCATGAAGAACGACACCAAGTCGCTCGCGATCTACGCCCAGGGTGATTACCACGTCACGGACCGCCTCACGGCGACCCTCGGCCTGCGCTACACGGACGAGACCAAGGAAATCGAGTTCATCCCGAACGTGAGCCCGATCCCGACCCGGCTCTTCCCGCCGTTCACCACCGCCGATCTGCAGGCCGCCGGCATCCCGACCGAGCTCGACGAGAGGCAGTGGACGCCCCGCATCGCCGTCGACTACAAGGTCAGCGACGACATCATGGTGTTCGCCTCGGCGACGCGCGGCTTCAAGGCGGGCGGCTGGAACGCCCGGGCCAACTTCGGCCGCCTCGCGCTCGACTTCGACTCCGAGAAGGTCTGGTCGTACGAGACCGGTGCCCGCACCGAGTGGCTGGATGGCCAGCTGCGCGTCAACGTCAACGCGTTCTTCATGGACGTTGCCGACTTCCAGCTCCCGGCCGGCTACGCCGACCCGGCGAC
>CAIUGQ010000393.1 GCA_903898725.1 uncultured Burkholderiales bacterium
CCCGCCCTCCTTCCGTCGACGTCCGCCGCCCCCGGTCGCCGCCGCTTCATCCGCGTGATCGGCTCCGGCACGGTGATCGTCGCCGCGGCGCCGCTGCTGCCCGGCTGCGCCGCGATGCCCGATGCCGCCACCGAGGCGTGGCGGCTCGCCGGCCGCGGCGACGACGCGCGGCGGCGATTGCTGTCGTGGGCGATCCTGGCGCCGAACCCGCACAACCTCCAGCCCTGGACGGTCGAGTTGCCTGCCGACGGCAGCATCGTGCTGTTCTCCGACCCGACGCGCACGCTGCCGATGACCGACCCGCCGTCGCGCCAGCTGACGATCGGACACGGTGCGTTCCTCGAGCTGCTGTCGATGGCCGCTGCCGCCGAAGGCCTGCGCGCCGTGATCGAGCCGTTCCCGGCCGGCGAACCCGGCCCGCAGGCCCTCGACGGCCGGCCGATCGCCCGAGTGCGACTGGTCAGCGATGGCGCCCGACCCGACCCGCTGTTCGCCCAGGCCGGCGTTCGCACCACCTGGAAGCGGCCCTTCGCGGCCCGCGCGGTCGCGCCCGATGCGCTCGCCGCACTGCGGGTCGCGGCGACCCGACCGGGCGTCGTCGCCTCGGGCACGCAGGAGGCCGTGCAGGTCGCCGCTCTGAACGACATCATGGTCCGCGCCTGGGAGATCGAGCAGCGCACGCCCCGCACCTGGAAGGAGAGCGTCGACCTCACCCGCGTCGGGGCCGCCGAGATCGCGCGGCACCGCGACGGCATCTCGCTGGGCGGGCCGATGATGGAGGTGCTGCGGCTGGCCGGCCAGATGACGCCCGAGAAGGCGATGGACCCGACGTCGACGTACTTCAGCTCGGGCCTGCAGCGGGTGCGCGACTGGGCCCCCGCCACCGGCACCTGGCTGTGGCTGGCCACCTCGGACACCGGTCGGGTGCCGCAGCTCGAGGCGGGCCGCGCGTTCGTGCGCCTGCAGCTGCAGGCGGCCGCCCTCGGGCTGGTCACACAGCCGCCGAGCCAGGTGCTGCAGGAGTTCCCCGAGATGCGCGCGCTGCAGCGCGAGTTCGAGACGCGGGTGGGCCAGCGTCCGGGCGAGAAGGTGCAGATGCTGGTCCGCATCGGGCATCCGGACGGCGAGGCGGTGCGCAGCCCGCGGCGCGCGCTGCAGGATCTGGTGCGGGGCTGAGCCGGCGCCGGGGCGACCCGGTGCGGCACGCCCTTAGAATGCCGACGTGCCCCGAGCCCCCCGCACCGCGCCTGCAGCCCCCGCCCCGGTCGTCCCGCAGGCGGACTCCGCGGCGTTCCGCGTGCTCAACGAGATCGGCATCATCGACCAGCTCGCGCGCACCCGCTTCGAGCGGGTGCTGCCCGACGGCCTCTCGGTCGCGCAGTTCACGGTGCTCAACCATTTTGTCCGGCTCGGCGGCGAGCCGAGCCTGGTCGCGCTGTCGCGCGCCTTCCAGGTCAGCAAGCCGGCGATGGGCAAGCTCGTGCACCGGCTCGCCGAGCATGGCCTGCTGGCGGTGCGCGCCGACCCGGAGGATGCGCGCGGCAAGCGCGTGACGATCACCGAGGCGGGCGTCGCGATGCGCCACGCCTGCGTCGCCGCGCTCGCCCCCGAGGTCGCGAAGCTGCGCGATGCCTTCGACGACGACGCCTTCGACCGGATGCTGCCCGCGCTGCAGCGCCTGCGGACCTGGCTCGACACCCACCGATGACGCTCGGCCGGCGCACGGCACGAGGAGACCCTGCCATGAACGACACGACGGCCACCCCCGGCACCCGCCCCACCTGGCACTTCGAGGGACGCGCGGTCGTCGTCACCGGGGCCGCACGCGGGCTGGGTGCGGCGATGGTCCGGGCCTTCGTGCGCGCCGGTGCGCGCGTGGCCGCCCTCGACCGGGACGCCGATCACCTGGAGCGCGCCACCGCCGAGGCGCGCTCGGGCGGCCTCGCGCCGCCCGAACTGTCGATCGCGGTCGACGTCACCGACCATGACGCGATCGATGCCGCGCTCGGCCGCGTGGCCGCCACGTTCGGCGGCCTCGACGTGCTGGTCGCGAACGCCGGCATCGGCATCCGGGGCCCGGCCCTCGACGTGCCGGTCGCCGACTTCGAGCGGGTGGTCGACGTGAACCTGAACGGCCTGTTCTTCTGCAACCGGCTCGCCGCGCGGCGCATGGGCCCGGGCGGCAGCATCGTGAACCTCGCCTCGGTGATGGGCCTGTCGGGCGGCATCTTCCCGAATGCGGCCTACCAGGCCAGCAAGGGCGCGGTGGTCAACCTGACCCGCGCGCTCGCGCTCGAGTGGGCCGGGCGCGGGCTGCGCGTGAACGCGGTCGCGCCCAACTACGTGGACACGCCGCTGACCGAGCCGATCTTCGCCGACCCGGCAAAGCTCGCCGCGGTGATGGCGCACACGCCGCTCGGGCACCTGCCTTCGCCGGACGACGTCGCCGACGCCGTCCTGTTCCTCGCCAGCGACGCCGCGCGCTCGATCACCGGGCACACCCTCCCGGTCGACTCGGGCTACCTGGCCCGCTGAGCGGCGAGGCGCGGCCGCAGGCCTCGCGCGTCGGCCTCAGGCCGGGATCCGCACGGGCAGCGACGAGTAGCCGCGAACGAAGTTCGACCGGATCCGCGTCGGCTCGCCGAGCACCTCGATCGATTCGAAGCGCTTCAGGATCTCCTGCCAGAGGATCTTGAGCTGCAGTTCGGCGAGCCGGTTGCCCACGCAGCGGTGGATGCCGAAGCCGAACGACAGGTGCTGGCGCGCACGCGGCCGGTCGATGATCAGCCGGTCAGCGTCGGGGATCATCGTCTCGTCGCGGTTGCCCGACAGATACCACATGATCACCTTGTCGCCCTTGCGGATCTTCTGCCCGCCGAGCTCGACGTCCTCGGTCGCGGTGCGCCGCATGTGCGGCAGCGGCGTCTGCCAGCGGATGACCTCCGAGACCATCGAGTCGACCAGCGCCGGGTTCGCGCGCAGCTTCGTCCACTCTTCCGGATAGCGAGACAGCGCGAGCAGGCCGCCGGTCATCGAGTTGCGCGTGGTGTCGTTGCCGCCGACGATCAGCAGCACGAGGTTGCCGAGGAACTCCAGCGGCGGCATGTTCCGCGTGGCAGGCCCGTGCGCGAGCATCGAGATCAGGTCGGTCTTCGGCGGCGCGTTGACGCGCTCGTTCCAGAGGCGGGTGAAGTACTGCGCCATCTTCACCAGCTCGGCCTGGCGCTCCTCCCAGGACGACACGCGGCTCTTGTCGATGTCCGGGTTCGTCGTCGCGATGTCGGACCACCAGGTCAGCAGCCGCCGTTCCTCGAACGGGAAGTCGAAGAGCGTGGCGAGCATCATGGTCGTCAGCTCGATCGAGACCTTGTCCACCCAGTCGAAGGTCTCGCCGCGCGGCAGGGTGTCGAGCACCCGCTGCGTGCGCTCGCGGATCAGGCTCTCCATGTTCGCGAGGTTGCCGGGCGCGACGATCGGGCTCACCGCGAGGCGCTGGACGTCGTGCTTCGGCGGATCCATCGCGATGAACATCTGGAGCCGCTCGGTCAGCGGTCGGTCCTGGATCGCGATGCCGCCGTTCGACCAGTCCGACGAGAACACCTGATGGTTGGTGTCCACCGCCATGATGTGCTCCCAGCTGGTCACCGACCAGAAGTCGCCGAACATCGGGCTGTGCGTGCGGTGCACCGGCGCGTCGCGGCGCAGCCGGGCGAAGTAGTGGCCGACGGTGTCGTCGGCGAACAGCAGCGAGTCGCTCGGGTCGATCTGATCGAGGGGCATCGAGAACGCGCGCTCGCGCGCGGCGGCCTGGATGTCTGCGGTGGTCGTCATGGCGGTTTCCTCGTCGGGCGCGGGTGCGTCGCGTTCAGTGCTGGCCTTCGGGCATCAACACGGTCAGGCCGTCGAGTGCGTCGACGATCTGGATCTGGCAGGCGAGGCGCGAGGTCTCGCGACGCTCGGCGGTGAAGTTCAGCATCTCCTCCTCCTGCTGCGAGGGCGCGGCCAGGCGGGCCACCCAGTCGGGCTCGACGAAGACGTGGCAGGTCGCGCAGGCGCACATGCCGCCGCAGTCGGCGTCGATGCCGGGCACGCCGTTGTCGACGGCGGCGCGCATCAGCGATTCGCCGGCCGCGGCGTCGACCTGGTGCCGGGCGCCGGCGTGGGTGATGAAGACGACCTTGGGCATGGAGCTCTCGCTGTGGTGTGGATCAGGTGGGACGGGTTCAGCCACCCGACTTCGCGGCGCGCATCGCGTCGATCTGCGCACGCGACAGGCCGAGGACTTGACCGATCGGGCCGGGCGCGTCGCGGTCCCATGCGTGGCGCGGACCGACGGTGATGCCGCCGTCGACGACGACGTGGGTGCCGGTGATGAAGCCCGCGGCGTCGGACGACAGGTACACCGCCGCCTCGGCGATGTCCTCGGGGCGGCCGCTGCGGCCGATCGGGTTCGCGGCGCCGCTGCGCTGCGCGACGGTCCCGGCCAGCGCCTGCGCGTCGGCGTCGGACAGCCCGAGCGAATGACCGAAGATGCCGGTGGCGATGAAGCCCGGGCAGATCGCGTTGACGCGGATGCGCTCCGGGGCGAGTTCGGCCGCGGCCGTACGGGTCCAGTGGATCACCGCGGCCTTCGCGCTGGAGTAGCACAGCGGGCCCCAGCCGGCCTGCAGCCCGGCGATCGACGCCGTGCTGACGATCGAGCCGCCGCCGCGACGACGCAGGTGCGGCAGCGCGTAGGCCGCGCCCGCGGCCACCGAGCGGACCAGCAGCGCGTAGGTCGCGTCCCAGCCCTCCGGGTCGAACGCGCCGACTCCGCCGGGCAGTCCGCCCGAACCCGCGTTGCTGAACAGCACGTCGAGGCCGCCGAACGCGTCGGCGGCGAGGTCCACCGCGGCCTTCAGCTCGGGCAGCTTCGTGACGTCGCAGCGCGCGAAGCGCACCGAGCCGGGGAAGCGCGCCTCGAGCGCACGCCCGGCATCCTCGCGCAGGTCGGCGGCGACGACCCGCGCGCCCTCCTCGACGAAACGCTCGACGGTCACGAGTCCGATGCCGGACGCGGCGCCGGTGACGACGGCGACCTTGCCGTCGAGTCGAGGGGTCATTGCCATCTGAGGAGCGCCTTTTCGAGCCGGGTCATGCCCTGGGTCACCACCATGCCGAGCACCGCGAGCAGCGCCAGCAAGGCCATCACGCCGTTCATGTTGAACGTCGCCTGCAGGTAGGCGAGCTGCTGGCCGAGCCCGTGCTCGGCGGCGATCAGCTCGGCCCCCACCACACCGAGCATAGAGTAGATGAGCGCGAGCCGCAGGCCGGAGAAGATCACCGGCACGGCCGACGGCAACGTGACCTTGAAGAAGATCTGGTTCGGCGTCGCGCCGAGCGAGCGCGAGAGCACGATCAGGTCCTGCGACACGCCGCGGATGCCCGCCACCGTGTTCGCCAGCACGATGAAGAACGACAGGCTCGTGCCCACCGCGATCTTCGAGCCCAGCCCCAGCCCGAACCACAGCAGGAACAGCGGCGCGAGCGCGAGCCGAGGCATCGCGTTGAGCACCGTGAGGTACGGGTCCATCGCCTGCTCGACCTTCGGGAACATCACGAACACCAGGCCCAGCACCAGCGCGAGCACGCTGCCCAGCACGAACGACACCACGGTGCCGATCACCGTGTAGGCCAGCTCGATCCACAGCTTGCCCCCCGGCGCGAAGCCGTCGCGCAGGAAGGCGACGATGCCCGAGGGCTGGCCGAAGAAGGCGGCCGACAGCCACTCGCGGCGCATCGCCAGTTCCCAGACCGCGAGGAACGCGACGATGGCCACCCCGTGTGCGGCGACCGTGCGCCAGCGGATGCCCGGCTTCGCCGCGCCCGCCACGGCGACCGCGCCGCTCACGACACCACCTCCGCCTGCGCGCCCAACCCCGCCTCGAGCTGCTCCCAGACGTGCGCGTAGAGCTCGAGGAAGTGGCGGTCCTTCTGCAGCGAGCGGACGTGTCGCGGCCGCGCGAGCGGGATCGGCACGTCGGCGACGATCCGCCCGGGCCGCGCGCTCATCACCACCACGCGGTCGGACAGCGCCACCGCCTCGGCGAGGTCGTGGGTGATGAAGACCACGGTCCGCCGGCGCGCGTTCCACAGCTCGAGCAGCAGGTCCTCGAGCTGCAGCTTGGTCTGCGCGTCGAGCGCGCCGAAGGGCTCGTCCATCAGCATCACCGGCGCGTCGAGGCAGAAGGTGCGCGCCAGCGCGCAGCGCTGCCGCATGCCGTGCGACAGCTGCTTCGGCCACTTGTCCTCGAAGCCCTTGAGGCCCACGCGGGCGAGCAGCTCGCGGGCACGGGCCTCGCGCTGCGCCTCGTCGACGCCCCGGACCTCCATGCCGTAGCAGGCGTTGCCGAGCGCGGTCCGCCATGGCAGCAGGCAGTCGCGCGCCAGCATGTAGGCGACGTCGGGGTTGCCCACCGTCGGCGCCCGGCCGAGCATCGAGATCCGGCCCTCGGCGAGCGGCACCAGGCCGGTCAGCAGGTTCAGGACCGTGGTCTTGCCGCAGCCGCTCGGGCCCACGATCGAGACGAACTCGCCCTCGCCGATCGACAGCGACACGTCGTCGACCGCCACCACCTCGCCGAAGCGGACGGTGAGCCGCTCGATCGCGATGGCGGCGGCCGCCGCCGCGACCGGGACGTGCTCGTTCACGGCGCCCGGTCCAGCACGATGTCCGACATCGGCGCCGCCTTCTCGATCTGCTTGGTCTCGAGCAGCACGTCGAGCCCGGCCTGGATCGCCTTGCGGTCGATGCGCGCACGGTAGGTGTCGCTGTCGAGCGCGACCCTGAGCGCGCGCTCGAGCACCTCGTCGCCCTTGGGCATGTCGAACTTGAAGAACTGCTGGGCGATCTTGGAGACCTCCGGGAAGTTGGCCGGGACGTTGATGAACGCATCGGCCTCCTTCACGGCACGGATCACCGCGTCGATCACGTGCGGGTTCCGGTCGATGTACTCCTGCGTGAAGATCAGCCCGTTGCCGCCGCCGTTCATCGCGTACATCTCGGCCGGCTGCTTGTCGAGGCCGGCCCGCCAGAGCACCTTGCAGGTCTTGAGCACCTCGCACATCGCACCGGCCGGCTCGAAGATCATCAGTGCGTCGACCTGCTTCGAGACCAGCGCGCCGTAGGCGGTGTTCGGCCCGCCGACCGCGACGAAGGTCGCGTCGTCGACGGTGAAGCCGGCCTTGGCGAGCATCCAGCGCGAGAACACCTCGGTGGCCGCGCCGCGGGCGGTCACACCGATCTTCTTGCCCTTCAGGTCGCCCATGAACGCGGGCCAGCCCTTCGCGGCGTTCGGCGTGTCGACGTGGTTGCCGGCGATCAGGGTCAGCACGTTGGACGTGGCACCGCCCACGACCATTTTC
>CAIUGQ010000394.1 GCA_903898725.1 uncultured Burkholderiales bacterium
ACTGCTCGAGCCAGTCGACCGATTCGGCGTCGAGGTGGTTGGTCGGCTCGTCGAGCAGCAGCATGTCGGGCTTGGACAGCAGAAGCTTGCAGAGCGCGACGCGACGCTTCTCGCCGCCTGACAGCGGGCCGATCTTGGCGTCCCAGGGCGGCAGTCGCAGCGCATCGGCGGCGATCTCGAGCTGCGCGTCGGTGTTCTCGCCGCCGGAGGTGGCGATCAGCGCCTCGAGCGCGGCCTGCTCGGTGGCGAGCGCGTCGAAGTCGGCGTCGGGCTCGGCATAGGCCGCGTAGACCTCGTCGAGCCGCTTCTTGGCCGACACCACGTCGCCGAGCGCGGTCTCGACCTCGTCGCGGACGGTCTTCTCGTGGTCGAGCTGCGGCTCCTGCGGCAGGTAGCCGATCTTGATGCCCGGCATCGGCGTGGCTTCGCCCTCGATGTCCTTGTCGACACCGGCCATGATCTTCAGGAGCGTCGACTTGCCCGAGCCGTTCAGGCCGAGCACGCCGATCTTGGCGCCGGGGAAGAACGACAGCGAGACGTCCTTCAGGATCTGACGCTTGGGCGGGACGATCTTGCCCACGCGGTTCATGGTGAAGACGTACTGGGCCATGGCGGGTCTTTGTCGGGTGTTCGGAGTGGCGTTCGCGGGCCGCGGGGCACCGCGGGGGCGGTGCCGATCCGCGGCGGGCGCGGTACGGCGGGGGAGTCCGCATTGTACCGGGCGGACGGGCGCACCGACCGCGCCGCCGGTACGATCCCGGCATCCCGACGAGGAGACACGAGGAGACATCATGACGACCGCCACCGATCGGCAGGCCCCCGCGGCCGAGCCCGCCCCCATGCGCTTCGGCGTCAGCCATGCCGCCACCAGCGCCTTCGTGCCCGACGGCCTGCGCACCTACTTCGAGTATCGGGACCTCGGCGTGCGCGACGCGACCGCGGGCCGTGCGGTGATGCACGTGATCCGCGCCCGCGGCGATCACCAGGCCACCGGCGAGTGGCACCGCCATGCCGTCCAGCTGCAGCTGGTCTATGTGACGCGCGGCTGGGTGCGCTTCGATTACGAGGGCGTGGGCGAGGTGCGACTCGAGGCCGGCTCCTGCGTCCACCAGCCGCCGGGCATCCGCCACCGCGAGATCGAGCACTCGGCCGACCTCGAGCTGATCGAGATCGTGCTGCCCGCCGACTTCCAGACCACCGCCGCCTGACCCGGAGCCCCCCATGGACTATGTGAGCATCGAGCGGCGCGGCCGCATCGCGATCGTGCGCTTCGACCGCGGCGACGGCCGCAACACCCTGTCGATGGAGGCCTGCCGGCAGCTGACCCGCGCGGCCCGCTCCTTCGAGGACGATCCGGACGTGTCGGCGGTCGTGCTGACCGGCACGGCCTCGGTGTTCAGCATGGGCGCCGATCTGAGGGACCCCGACCTGAAGCGCGCCCGCGAGGCGCGCTTCGCCGAGTCGCGGCTGCTGATGCAGACCGGCGGGCGCATGTGCCGCGCCTGGGCCGAGATCGAGGCGCTGACGGTGGTCGCGGTCGAGGGGTGGTGCGTCGGCGGCGGCGCCGCGCTCGGCGTGTCCTGCGACCTGCGGGTGGCCGGCGACGGCGCGACCTTCTACGTGCCGGAGATCGAGCGCGGCATGAACCTGTCGTGGAACGCGGTGCCGCGGCTGGCGCACCTGGTCGGCCCGGCGCGGGCCAAGCGGGTCGCGGTGCTGGGCGAGAAGCTCGGCGCGGCGGGCGCGCGCGACTGGGGGCTGGTCGACGAGGTGGCGCCGGCGGGCGGTGCGCTCGAGGCGGCGATGGCCTTCGCCGAGCGCGCGGCGTCGCTGCCGCCGGTGCAGCTGAGGATGATCAAGCAGGCGGTCGATGCGGCGGTCTCGGCGCTCGATCGCGCGGTCAGCCATGCCGACTACGACCAGTTCTCGCTCGCCACCCGCACCGGCGACTTCGCCGAGGGCATGGCGTCCTTCGCCGAGCGGCGCCCGCCGAAGTACACCGGGGGCTGACGGGGCCGGCTCAGATCATCGCCAGCGGCGACTTGCGGCGCGGCGGCGCGAACGCCCGGTCGAGCGCGACCAGATGCCGGGGCTCGAGCACCAGCGCCGCCGCCCCGGCGTTGTCGACGACCCGCTCGACGGACCCGCTCTTCGGGATGGCGATCACGCCGGGGGCGCGCACGCCCGCGGCGAGCAGCCAGGCGAGCGCCACCTGCGCGCAGCTCGCGCCCAGTTCGGCGGCGATCGGCCTGAGCGCGGGATGCTGCACCAGGCGGCCCTCGTCGAGCGGGCTGTACGCCATCGCCGGCATGCCGAGGGCCGCCATCCGCGGCAGCAGCTCGAACTCCGGGCCGCGCTGCGAGAGCGCGTAGTAGACCTGGTTCGTCGCGCAGCGGGCGCCGGCCGGCAGGGCCGCGAGCGCATCGAGGTCGTCGACGTCGAAGTTCGACACGCCCCAGCCGCCGATCTTGCCCTGCGCCACCAGCCGCTCGAACGCGTCGACCGTGTCGGCGAGCTTCCAGCGGCCGCGCCAGTGCAGCAGATAGAGGTCGATCCGCTCGAGCCCGAGGCGCTCGAGGCTGCGCTCGCAGGCCGCCACCGTCCCCGCGGGCGAGGCGTTCGAGGGCAGCACCTTGGAGACCACGAAGGCCCGGTCGTGCAGCCCGGAGATGGCCTCGCCGACCACCGTCTCCGCACCGCCCTCGCCGTACATCTCGGCGGTGTCGATCAGCGTCGTGCCGGCCTCGAGGGCAGCGCGGATCGCCGCCACCTCGGCACGGCGCGCCTCGGGACGCTCGCCCATGCGCCAGGTGCCCAGCCCGAGCGCGGGCACCACGCGGCCGTCGGGGAGGCTGACCTGGGGGATCGGGGACCTTGCCATCGCGCGGACTCCAGCCTGTGTCGGATCCAAAGGATACGTCGCCCGGGCGAGGCGCGAACGCACGGGCCCCCATCCGGCCCCGCGCCGCCGCGGCGCCCTGTGCTACGCTTTTGAACAGGCGTTCAGCGCAGCTCGCCCCATGCCAAGAGGGCGGCGCGTCGATCGCATCCGGCAACGCCCGGGCCATCCGGTCCGGGCCCGTGAACCTGGAGGAGACCCAGCATGCAACGCAGACACTTCCTCGGCTCGATGGCGGCCGCCGCAGCCGTGCAGGCCCCGTTCGTCCACACCACCGCGCGCGCGCAGTCGACGATCACGCTCAACGGCGCCTCGCAGTTCAACGATGACCACGCCTTCACCAAGTGCATGGTGCGCTTCGAGGAACTGGTCAAGAAGTACTACGCCAAGCCGATCAACTTCGTCATCCACAAGAACAGCGCGCTCGGCCTCGAGAAGCAGTACTTCGAGTACATGGCCCAGGGCAAGGCGGTCGACTTCGCCATCGTCTCGCCGGCCCACATGTCCACCTTCTCCAAGGCCGCGCCCTTCGTCGACGCGCCCTTCCTGTTCCGCGACCTCGCGCACTGGAACAAGGTGCTCGACGCCGACCTGTTCAAGGGCGTCGCCGACGAGGTCGAGCAGAAGGCCGAGGTCGCGCTGATCGGCTATGCCGGCGGCGGCGTGCGCAACATCTTCTCGAACAAGCCGGCCCGCAACCTGGCCGAGCTGAAAGGCCTGAAGGTCCGCGTGCAGGGTGCCCCGATCTGGAGCAAGACCTTCGCCGCGATCGGCATGTCGCCGACCGTGATCGCCTACAACGAGGTCTACAACGCCATCCAGAACGGCGTGATCCAGGCCGGCGAGAACGAGGCGGCGGGCGTCGAGCAGATGAAGTTCTTCGAGGTCGGCCCGAACCTGCTGATGACCCAGCACGCGATCACGATCCGCCCGCTGTGCTTCTCGACCAAGACGCTCAAGCGCCTGCCGCCCGACCTGCAGGCCGCGATCGCCAAGGCCGGCAAGGAAGCCGCGGCGTACGGCCGCCAGATCGAGTCGAGCGAGGACGGCGCGAAAGTGGATGCGCTGGAGAAGTCCGGCAAGCTCAAGCGCGTCGAGTTCACCGAGCGGGCAGCGATGAAGAAGCTGGTCGACCCGGTGATGGAGCAGTACGCCAAGGAGATCGGCGCGGACCAGATCTACCAGAAGATCAACGCCCTGGTCTGATCGAGCACCGACGCGGCGACCCGCGGGTCGCCGCGTGCAGTCCGGCGGGCCCTTGCGGGTCCGTCGTCGAAGGCTGGCGACGCACGTCGCCGGCAGGCCCCGAACGACACCGGCATCCCATCCCATGAACACCGCTCCCCCGCCCGCGACCGGCGCCTGGCGTCGCCTGACGGCGGCCTACGCGACGCTGCTCGAGTGGCTGCTCGCGATCTCCGTCGCGGTCCTCGTGTTCCCCGTGGCGCTGCAGATCTTCTCGCGCTTCACCGACCTGCTGCCGCACTACATCTGGACCGAGGAGATGGCGCGCCTGCTCTTCGTATGGATGATCATGATCGGCGCGATGCTCGGGATCCGCGAGGGCACGCACTTCATCGTCGACGTGTTCCCGTCCGCGACCGGGCGCTTCGGCGCCGCACTGAATCTCTTCGCCTCGCTCGCGGTGCTGGTGTTCGCCATCGTCTTCGCCTGGTTCGGGATCGAGTTCACGCGCTTCGGCTGGAACCGCACGTCCGAGCTGGCCGAACTGCCGCTGTGGATGATCCACATCGCATGGCCGATCACCGGCTTCACCTGGCTGGCCTTCCTGGGCGAGCATGTCGTTGCCCAGTGGCGCGCCCTGACCGGGAGCACCTCATGAACCCCGCGCTGACCTCCGTCGATCCGGGGACCGCGTCCTGGATCCTGTTCGGCGTGTTCTTCCTGCTGATGTTCCTGCGCGTGCCGGTCGCGATCGCGCTCGGCCTGGCTTGCCTGCCGATGCTGGTCCTCGAGCCGAACCTCTCGCCGATGACGCTGGTCCAGGAGACCTTCAACGCGTACAACTCGTTCATCCTGCTGGCGGTGCCGTTCTTCCTGCTGACCGCCAACCTGATGAACATCGGCGGCATCACCGACCGGCTCGTCACGCTGTCGCGCACGATGGTCGGCCACCTGCCGGGCAGCCTCGCGCAGATCAACGTCGTTCTGTCGATCTTCTTCGCGGGCATCTCTGGGTCCTCGACCGCCGACGCCGCGAGCCAGTCGAAGATCTTCATCGACGCGCAGCGCAAGGAAGGCTACGACGACAGCTTCTCGGTTGCGATCACCGCAGTCTCGGCGGTGCTCGCGGTCATCATCCCGCCCTCGATCCTGATGATCGTCTGGGGCGGTGTGCTGTCGGTGTCGATCGGCGCGCTGTTCCTCGCGGGCGTGATCCCGGGCCTGCTGCTCGGGCTGGTGCAGATGGCCACCGTGCACGCCTACGCGAAGCGGCGCGGCTATCCGACCTACGGGCGCTCGACCTTCAAGGTGTTCCTGGCCGCGCTGCTGGTGTCGCTGCCGGCCCTGATGACGCCGGTGATCATCATCGGGGGCAAGATCTTCGGCTGGTTCACCGCCACCGAGTCGGCGTGCATCGCCGTACTCTATGCGGGCGTGCTGTCGATGCTCGTGTACCGCGAGATGAACCTCGCGGGCCTGAAGCTCGCGCTGACCGACACCGGGCGCCTCGCCGCCGTCGCGCTGTTCTGCGTCGGCACCGCCAGCGCATTCGGCTGGCTGCTCGCCTACTACCAGATCCCGAAGGCGATCCTCGCGAACGTCGGTGCCTGGGGCATGGGCATGTACCAGACCGGCTTCTTCATCGCCGCGGTGTTCCTCGTGGTCGGCTGCTTCCTTGACGCCATCCCCGCCATCATCATCGTCGGCACGATCCTGCAGCCGCTCGCCCAGGCCGTGGCCATGGACCCGGTGCACTTCGCGATGATCGGCATCGTGTCGCTCGCCTTCGGCCTCGTCACGCCGCCCTACGGGCTGTGCCTGATGATCGCTTGCTCGATCGCGAAGGTGACGATGGCGTCGGTGCTGAAGGACACGATGATCATGCTGATACCGATGCTGGGCGTGCTCGTGCTGGTGATTATCTGGCCGGACGTGACGCTGATCCTGCCGAAGCTGATCTCGCCGGAGTACCTGAAGTAGGCGGGGGCATGGCCATGGCCGACGCGGGCGTCGCGCCCGACGCGCAGCGCCCCGTCGCCCTGGTCACCGGCGGCAACCGCGGCATCGGGCGCGGCATCGTCTGGGCGCTGTCGGAGGCGGGCTTCGACCTCGCGTTCTGCGACCTGCGCCACGACGCCGACACCGACGCGACGCTCGCCGGCATCGCGGCGCGCGGCGCGCGCGGGGTGTTCCATGCGGCCGACGTCGCCGAGCTCGACGGACATGGCGCGCTGATCGAGGCGGCCCGCGGCCTGTCGGGGCGCATCGACTGCCTGGTCAACAACGCCGGCATCCCGGCGGCGCGACGCGGCGACCTGCTCGAGATCCGCCCCGAGGACTTCGACCGCGTGCTCGCGGTGAACCTGCGCGCGCCGTTCTTCCTCGCGCAGGCGGTGGCCCGGTCGATGTTGGCCGACGGCCCTCGCCACGGGTGCCGCTCGATCGTCACCGTGTCCTCGATCAGCGCGACCCATGCATCGCCGGAGCGCGGCGAGTACTGCCTGTCGAAGAGCGCACTGCCGATGATGACGCGTCTGCTGGCCCTGCGGCTCGCGGCGCACGGCATCGCCGTCTGGGAGGTGCGCCCGGGCATCGTGCGCACGCCGATGACCGCAGCGGTGGCGGGACGCTACGACACGCTGATCGCCGGCGGCGGCGTGCCGCAGGGCCGCTGGGGCGAAGCCTCGGACGTGGGCCGCAGCATCGCCTCGCTCGCCTGCGGTGCCCTGCCCTTCGCCACCGGCGAGGCGGTGCACGTCGACGGCGGCCTGCACATGGCGCGGCTCTAGGCGGGTGGCGGTGGTCCTGTGACCCGGCTGGAGCCGGGGGTGACGGTCGTCCTGCCCCCCGGCCCCGTCCGGGCCGCGGCCGCTCAGCGCGGCACGATCTTCGCGCCGGTGAGTTGCTCCTGCGCCTCGACCAGCGAGGGCACGTACTTCTTGCCGTGGCCGAGCGCCGACGCCAGCGCGAGCGACTGGTGGACGGCCTCGCCGACCACCGTCGGGATCGACAGGTTCTCGGCCAGGTGCGTGTAGTAGCGGACGTCCTTGCGGGCGTTGTCGAGCTCGAACTTCAGCCCGCCCAGATCGCCGGTCAGCGTCTTGGCCATCGCCTGGAAGATCCCCGAATTGACGGCCCCCGCCGACACCAGCTCGACCAGCTTGCCGACGTCGATGCCGGCCCGCTGCCCGACGGCGAAGGCCTCGGCGGTGGCCGTGCAGATCGCCTGCGCGATGAAGTTGTTCAGCAGCTTGACGATGTGGCCGGCACCCGGGCCGCCGACGTGGAAGACGTTCTCGGCGAAGGCGCGGATCACCGGCTCGAGCTGCGCGAAGGCGGCGGCGTCGGCACCGACCATCACGTTCAGGCGCCCGAGCTCGGCCTCGACCGGGGTGCGGGCAAGCGGCGCGTCCACGAAGCTCGCGCCGGCGTCCGCGGCGAGCCCGCGCAGCTTCGCCGTCGAGTCGGGCTCGCTGGTCGAGCAGTCGACGATCGTCAGCCCCTGGCGCTTCATTGACAGCAGGCCGTCGGCGCCCGACACCACCGCCTCGACCTGCGGCGAACCGGTCACGCAGATGAACACGATGCTCGATTGCGCAGCGAGCGCGGCGGGGCTCGGTGCCTCGGTGGCGCCGGCGGCCAGCAGGTCGGCGACCCGCTCGCGGTTGCGGTGCACGGTGATGGCCAGCGGGTACCCCTTGGCCAGCAGGTTCTTCGCCATGCCGTGCCCCATCAGCCCCGATGCGCCGATGAATCCGATCCGTTCCGTCGTCGACATGCCGTCTCCTCGTTGTGTGGCGCGAATGCTAGCGCGACGCGCCCGCCGGATCGCGACGCAGCGCGCTCAGCAGTTTCATTCCCGCCCGACCGTCCTGCGGCAGTCCGATCCGCGCCTGTTCGTCGCGGATCGCGCGGCGGGTGTTGGTGCCGATCAGGCCGTCGGCCTCGCCGATGGCATGGCCTCGCGCCAGCAGCAGCGTCTGCAGTTCGCGGCGCTCGGCCCGGGACAGGCCGGGGTCGTCGGTCGGCCAGGGCGTGACGAAGGGCGCACCGCCACGCAGGCGGTCGGCGAGGTGCACGATCGCGAGCGCGTAGCTCTCGGCGGCGTTGTACGCGTAGACCGCATCGAAGTTGCGCAGCACGACGAAGGCCGGTCCGGCGGGGCCCGCGGGCAGCAGCAGCGCCGAGGCCGCCTGCGAGGCCTCCAGCGGCCGGCCGTCGACGCGTCGCACGCCGCGGGCAGCCCAGTCGGCGAGCGGGCGGCGCTTGGTGCGTCCGGCCAGCGAGGCATCGAAGCCCTCGGGCAGCCGGACCTCCCAGCCCCAGGGCTCGCCGGTGCGCCACCCGGCGCGGCGCAGGTAGTTGGCGGTCGAGGCGAGGGCGTCCGGCACGGTCCCGACGATGTCGCGACGGCCGTCGCCGTCGAAGTCGACCGCAGCCTCCAGGAAGGTCGTCGGCATGAACTGCGTCTGGCCGAAGGCCCCCGCCCACGAACCGTTGAACGCGGCGGGATCGACGTGGCCACCGGCGATGATGCGCAGCGAGGCGAGGAGTTCGTTGCGGAAGAACGTCTGGCGGCGCCCCTCGCAGGACAGCGTCGCGAGCGAGCGCAGGATCGGCTTGCGGCCGGTGGCACGGCCGAAGTCGCTCTCCACGCCCCAGACCGCGACGACGGTGGCGGCATCGACGCCGTGCTTCGCCTCGACGGCGCTCAGCACCTCACGCCAGCGCTCGATCATCGCGCGCCCGTCGTCGACCCGCTGCCCGTCGACGAGACCGGCCAGGTAGTCCCAGATCGGCGTGCGGAACTCGGGCTGGAAGTCGAGCGACTCCAGCACCGACGGGTCGCGCTCGAGGCCCGCCAGGTGACGCTCGGCCACCTCGCGCGGCACCCCGCGCGCAATCGCATCGGTGCGCAGGCGCGCCAGGCAGGCGTCGAGCGCGGCCTGCTGTGCGGCGGAGGAAGGGGGTACGGGCGCGGCGGCGGGGGCGGCGGGGGCAGGGGCGGGCCCCGGAGCCGGCGTGGCGGTGACCGACTGCTGCGCGCCGGCGGGTCCGACGGCGGCGGTGCCGACCAGCAGGGTGGCGGCCGCGAACGCGACCGCACGCAGAGTGGGGCTCATCAGGGGGCTCGCAGGAGGCACTGGGAGGGGGTGCTCGAAGGGGGTGCTCGAAGGGAGGATGCGACCGAGTCGCGTCGCAAAGACGAAGGGGAGCTTTCGCTCCCCTTCGCTGTGCTCGTGACGCTCAGACGGTCAGGACGACTTCGCAGGTGTCGACTGCTGCGGGACCGGCCGGTCGGCCTTGGCATCCTTCATCGAACTGCCCGGGCAGGCGACCGCAACGGACGTACCCAGGGACAGCAGGGCGAGCACGACGGCGAATTTCTTCATGGATCACCTCCTTTTCGATGGTGGGAGCAGCGCATCGACGTTACCACCATCGATGCGGCCCTGCCTACCGTGGCCGCAGACCGGCCCGAGTGTCCGTGGCGGCGGCGCCCCGCGCGCCGTCAGCGCGTCTCGGAGGGCACCAGCCGATAGCCGAACCCGTAGACCGACTGCAGCGTCCAGCCGGTGCTGCCGTCGAGCTTGAGCTTGCGGCGCACGCGGCTCGCATGCGTGTCGACGGTGCGGGTGTCGACCTCGCCACCGATCGACCAGACCGCCTCCAGCAGCTGCGCCCGCGTCACCAGCGTGCCGGGGTTCTGGAAGAGGTAGGCCGCGAGGTCGAACTCCTTGAGCGTGAGCATCACTTCCTTCGTGTCGAGCAGGACGGCTCGGCGCGAGGTGTCGATCTCGAAGCGTCCGGCACGCAGCGGTGCGCCCCGCCCGAGTCGGCTGCGGCGCGCGAGCGCCTCGATCCGGGCGAGCAGCTCCATCCCCTTGGCGGGCTTGACGATGTAGTCGTCGGCGCCCTGACGCAGCGCGCCGACCACGTCGGCCTCGCCGTCGCGCGCGGTCACCACGATCACCGGCAGGTCGAGCCCGGGTCGACGGCGCAGCGCCTCGAGCACCATGCTGCCCGACATCTCGGGCATCACCCAGTCGAGCAGCAGCAGGTCGAAGGAGCGGCGTGTCGAGGCCTCGAGCAGTTCGGCGCCGTGGGCGAACCCCGTCACCTGGTGGCCGCCCGTCTCGACGAGCATCGAGAGGAGCTGGCGCTGGTACGGGTCATCATCGAGGACGGCGACGTTCATGGGCTGAGACGATACGGCGCGACCGGTCACCTGTGACCGCGGGGATTCCGCAGACTGCAGGAAACCGGCCTGTTCTTCCTGACGCTTCTCCACCAGTTCCCTCCAGACGGCGACGGACGGCGGATCCGCCGCTCCGTTCGGCAGAAGGATTGTGTCACTTGTTTTCGCGGAAAACCGCGGACCGCGTCGCGATCTCACGGATTGGCACGCCGACGGCCGACGGGCGGCCTGCAGTGTGTCCGGGCCGATCCGATCCGCGGATTCGGCGCGACGTCCGGCTTGCCGGATCAGCGCAGGACGAGGTTGTCCCGGTGGATCAGCTCGGGCTCCTCGACGAACCCGAGCAGGGCCTCGATCTCGGTGGACGGGCGCCGCGCGATGCGTCGCGCATCGGAGGCCGCGTAGTTGACGAGGCCCCGGGCGAGCTCGCGACCCTCGAGGTCGAGCACGGCCACCACCTCGCCGCGCTCGAAGTCCCCGACGACCTCCACGACGCCGATCGGCAGCAGGCTCTTGCCGTCGTCGCGCAGCGCACGGCCCGCACCGGCATCGACGCGCAGCGCGCCCCGCAGCTGCAGGTGATCGGCGAGCCACTGCTTGCGCGCGGCCAGACGCGGCGTCTGGGCGACGAACTCGGTACCGACCGACTCGCCCGCGGCCAGCCGCACCAGCACGTCGGGCTCGCGCCCGGAGCACACCACGGTCGAGGCGCCGCCGTGCGCGGCGCGGCGCGCGGCCAACACCTTGGTGATCATGCCGCCGCGGCCGATCGAGCTGCCGGCACCGCCCGCCATGCCCTCGAGGGCCGGATCGCCGGCGACCACGCGCGGCAGCAGCACCGCGGCCGGGTCGTGGCGGGGGTCGGCGGTGTACAGGCCCGACTGGTCGGTCAGGATCACCAGCGCGTCGGCGTCGATCAGGTTGGTCACCAGCGCGCCGAGCGTGTCGTTGTCACCGACCTTGATCTCGTCGGTGACCACCGTGTCGTTCTCGTTGATGATCGGCACCACGCCCAGCCGCAGCAGCGTCAGCAGCGTCGAGCGCGCATTGAGGTAGCGGCGGCGGTCGGCCAGGTCCTCGTGCGTGAGCAGCACCTGCGCCGTCTGCAGCCCGTGCGCGCGGAAGCAGGACTCGTAGACCTGGGCGAGGCCCATCTGGCCCACCGCCGCGGCCGCCTGCAGCTCGTGGATCTCGCGCGGACGGCGCGGCCAGCCCAGGCGCTTGATGCCCTCGGCGATCGCGCCCGACGAGACCATCACGACCTCCTTGCCCAGCGCGCGCAGCCGGCCGATCTGACCGCCCCACAGCGCGATCGCGTCGGGGTCGAGGCCGCGGCCCTCGTTGGTGACCAGGGCCGAGCCGACCTTCACGACGATTCGGCGCGCGTCGCGCAGGCAGGAGACGTGGCTCATGTGGGATCGGTGCGAAAGCGCGGATCGTCGGTATCGACCGGGGGCGGTGCGTCGTTCTGCGGCGGCTCGGGTGCGACCTGCGCCGGCAGCTCCGGCAGCTCCGGCACCGGCTCCCGGTTCGCCGCGAGATGGTGCCAGATCGCGTTGCACAGCTCGGCGCAGCCCTCGCCGGTCAGTGCCGAGATCTCGAAGCTCGGGCCCGACCAGCGCAGCCGCCGCTTGAACTCCGAGATCGCCTTGGCGCGCTGCGTGCCGCGCGCACCGGGTGCGCCCTCGAGCGTGTCGAGCTTGTTCAGCACCAGCCAGCGCGGCTTCTCGTGCAGGTCGGCATCGTACTTGCGCAGTTCCTTGACGATCGCGCGGGCCTCGGCGACCGCGTCGCGCTCGCCGTCGTACGGCGAGAGATCGACCAGGTGCAGCAGCAGCTTCGTGCGCTGCAGGTGACGCAGGAACTGATGGCCGAGCCCGGCACCCTCGGCCGCGCCCTCGATCAGGCCCGGCACGTCGGCGACGACGAAGCTGCGTTCCTCGGCGACCCGCACCACGCCCAGGTTCGGATGCAGCGTGGTGAACGGATAGTCGGCGATCTTGGGCCGGGCGTTCGAGACCTGCGTGATGAAGGTGGACTTGCCGGCGTTCGGCATGCCGAGCAGTCCGACGTCGGCCAGCACCTTGAGCTCGAGCCGCAGCTTGCGCGCCTCGCCGGCGCCGCCCGGCGTCGACTGCCGCGGCGCGCGGTTGGTGCTCGTCTTGAAGTGCAGGTTGCCGAGCCCGCCCTGCCCGCCCTTGGCCACGAGCACGCGCTCGCCGTGCCGGGTCAGGTCGAACAGCAGCTCGCCGGTCTCGTCGTCGAAGAACTGCGTGCCCACCGGCACCCGCAGCACGATGTCGTCGGCGCCGCGGCCGTAGCGGTCCGAGCCGCCGCCGACCTCGCCGTTGCGTGCCCGGTGCAGCCGCGCATAGCGGTAGTCGATCAGCGTGTTGACGTTGAGGTCCGCCACCGCCCAGATCGAGCCGCCGCGCCCGCCGTCGCCGCCGCTCGGCCCGCCCTTCGGGATGAACTTCTCCCGGCGGAACGCGATCGCGCCCTTGCCGCCGTCTCCGGCGATGACTTCGATGCGCGCTTCGTCGACGAACTTCATGGTGATTCCGGTGGGATGGGTGATGCCTGCATGTGCCAGCAGCCGCCGGGCCCGGAAAGACGAAGGCCCCGCCGAGGCGGGGCCTTCGGTGGCCGACTCGGGAGTCGGCTTACTGCAGCGGCTCGATGCTGACCGTGTGCCGGCGCAGCGGCCCCTTGACCGCGAACTTCACCGTGCCATCGACCAGCGCGAACAGCGTGTGGTCCTTGCCCATGCCGACGTTGTCGCCCGCATGGAAGCGCGTGCCGCGCTGGCGAACGATGATCGAGCCGGCGTGGATCGCCTCGCTGCCGTAGGCCTTGACGCCCAGTCGTTTCGACTCGGAGTCGCGCCCGTTCCGCGTAGAGCCGCCGCCTTTCTTCTGTGCCATGTCAGTGCTCCTCGATCAGGCCTGGGCGGGGGCGGCTGCCGGTGCTTCGGCCGCGACCGAGCCGAGCTCGGAGGCGATCTTCGCGATGAACAGCTCGGTGTAGTTCTGCCGATGCCCCTGGCGCTTCTGGTAGTGCTTGCGACGGCGCATCTTGAAGATGCGCACCTTGTCGTGCCGACCATGGGACAGGATCGTCGCCGAAACCGTTGCACCGGACACCAGCGGCGAGCCGATGGAGAGCGAATCGCCCTCCCCGACCGCCAGCACCTGGTCGATCACGATCTCGGTTCCGACGTCCGCAGGTATCTGTTCTACTTTGAGTTTTTCGCCAGCGGAAACCTTGTACTGTTTCCCGCCGGTTTTTATGACCGCGTACATGTGGAACCTCGAGTGGGTGTGTTCCGCCACCCCCCGGGCGCAAGAAGACGCCCGAAACGGCAGGGAACCCGAGAGTATATAAACCGCGGGGCGCCGGGTCAACCGGTCGGCCCCGGACGTCACGCATCGCTATAATCCGCCCGACGCGGGCTCCGCCGCGTCGTCGGCCGTACACCCCACCCCGGATCGCGTCTTGCGCCCCCCTGCCCTGCCTCCCGCCGTTGTCGGCGACCTCGCCGACATGGACCGCCTGATCGGGCAACGGCTCCGGTCGGAGGTCGTGCTGGTGAACACCGTCGCCGACTACATCGTCGGGGCGGGCGGCAAGCGGCTGCGCCCGGTCATGCTGCTGCTGTCGGCGCGGGCGCTGGGCTACGGCGGGCGGCCCGGCGAGCGCGAGGCGGCGCACCATGTGCTGCTGGCGACGGTCGTCGAGTTCATCCACACCGCGACCCTTCTTCACGACGACGTGGTCGACGAATCCGAGCTGCGACGCGGCCGCGAGACCGCGAACGCGGCGTTCGGCAACGCCGCCTCGGTGCTGGTCGGCGACTTCCTCTACTCCCGCGCGTTCCAGATGATGGTCGAGGTCGACCGGATGCCGGTGATGAAGATCCTGGCGGACGCGACCAACACCATCGCCGAGGGCGAGGTGCTGCAGCTGATGAACGTCAATGACCCGGACGTCGACGAGGCGCGGTACCTGCAGGTCATCCGCTACAAGACGGCCCGCCTGTTCGAGGCGGCCGCCCGGCTCGGGGCGGTGCTGGTCGATGCCGATCCGACGGTCGAGGCCGCCGCCGCCGAGTTCGGCCGCCGCATCGGGACCGCGTTCCAGCTGATCGACGACGTGCTGGACTATTCCGGGGTGACTGCCGACATCGGCAAGAACGTCGGCGACGACCTGCGCGAGGGCAAGCCCACGCTGCCGCTGATCCACGTGATGCGGCACGGCGGCGCGACGGCACGCGAGCTGGTCCGCGAGGCGATCCGCGAGGGGCATACCGAGCACTTCGCCGAGATCATGGCCGCGATCGACGCCACCGGCGCGCTCGACTACACCCGCCGCCGGGCGCGCGAGGAGGTCGATGCGGGCCGGGCGGCCCTGCAGTGCTTCCCGGACGGGGAGCATCGGGCGGCGCTGATCGCGCTCGCCGAACACGCCGTCGAGCGTGACCGCTGACAGGCGACGCGCCTGCTGCTATACTGATCGACTCTCTCGACGCACGGCAGCCGAATGGCTCGGTGCGGCGATGGGTCCCTCGGGGTGTAGCTTAGCCTGGTAGAGCGCTACGTTCGGGACGTAGAGGCCGGAGGTTCGAATCCTCTCACCCCGACCAGATTGCACAACGGAACGGCCGCAGACATGCGGCCGTGTTCGTTTTGCGGCGCGATCCGCGGCGTGTGCCCCGGCGCGAGAAGCACGTCACGGCGCGCCGGCTTTGGTCGGGTTACAAGTCGAGTGCGGGCCGATGCGTCACTGCGTCCCCGCGCCCGGCCGTCTGCGGCCGCCCTTCGGCCCCGCCGCACCCGCCTTGCGAACCACCCCGAGATGATCGACCGCGCACCCCCCACGCCCTCGTCCGGCGCAATCGACGCCGGCCGGGTCGCGGGTCGTCGCGACGGGGGACGGTCGCGCGAGGCCGCACGGGCCGAACCGGCCGGACGTGCCGAACAAGCGGGACGTGCCGAGAAGGCGGGACGCACCGAAGCCGCCGCGGGCCACCTCGCGCTCGCGTACCGCCCCGACATCGACGGGCTGAGGGCCGTCGCCGTGCTGCTCGTCCTCGCCTTCCACGTGCTGCGCGGCCGGCCGGCCGGTGGCTTCGTCGGGGTCGACGTCTTCTTCGTGCTCTCGGGCTTCCTGATCACCTCGATCCTGCTGCGCGACCTCGAGGACGGCCGCTTCTCGCTCGCGGGCTTCTACGAACGCCGCGTGCGGCGGATCTTTCCCGCACTGATCGTCGTCATGGGATGCGGGCTGCTGCTCGGCTGGTACGCGCTGCTGCCCGACGAGTTCGCGCGGCTCGGGCTGCACGTGGCCGGTGGCGCGAGCTTCCTGTCGAACCTGCTGCTGTGGAACGAGAGCGGCTACTTCGACCGGGTCGCCGAGACCAAGCCGCTGCTCCACCTCTGGAGCCTCGCCATCGAGGAGCAGTTCTACATCGTCTGGCCGCTGGTCCTCGCGCTCGCCTGGCGCCGGCGCGGCGCGCTGCCGACGGTGATCACGACGCTGGCCCTCGCCTCGTTCGCGCTCGGCCTCGTCCTGACCGCGACCGTGCCGACGCTCGCCTTCTACCTGCCGCTGTCACGGGGCTGGGAACTGATGGCGGGCGGTCTGCTGGCCTGGGTCGTGCTGGCCCGGCCGGCGCTGCTCGAGCGCGGCGGGGACCTGCGCGCCCTCCTCGGCGCGCTGCTGCTGGCCGCCGGCGTCCTGGCGATCTCCTCGAGCCGGCCGTTCCCGGGCGCCTGGGCGCTGCTGCCGGTGGTGGGCACCGTCCTGCTGATCTCGGCCGGGCCGCAGGCGTGGCTCAACCGCCGGCTGCTCGCCAACCCGGTCGCCGTCTTCTTCGGCCGCATCAGCTATCCGCTCTACCTGTGGCACTGGCTGCTGCTGGCGTTCCTGAACATCACCGAACAGGGCGCGGCCTCGATGCGCGTGCGGCTGGCGGCGGCGGGACTGTCGGTCGTGGCCGCCTGGCTCACCTGGCGGTTCGTCGAGCGCCCGATCCGCGAGCACCCGCGCGGCGCCCGCACGGCGCTGTCGCTGCTCGCGCTGATGGGCCTGCTCGGTGTGGCCGGCCTGCTCGCGCACCAGCGACTGCTGCCCGCGCAGGCGGCGGCACAGCCTCGCGCCGACGAGATCGCCGAAGCCTTCTCGTGGACCGAGGCCGACAACCGCGACGCGGCCTGCATGCGCCGCCATCCCGGTCACCGCTTCTGCCGCATCGATGCCGATGCGCAGCCGACGGTCGCGCTGGTCGGCGACAGCCATGCGAACCAGTTCTTCCCCGGGCTCGCCGCCGAACTGCGCGCGCGCGGCGAGAACCTGCTGCTGCTGGCTCGACCGCACTGTCCGCCGCTGCTCGACGTCACCAGCGGCTATGCGTCGAAGGCCGACTGGTGCGAGGGCGAGACGAGCCGATCGCTGCGCACGGTCGCGCAGGATCCGCGCATCCGCACGGTGATCCTCGCCGGCAACTGGCACCTGTACGTCGCCGGCGACCGGTTCCACCGCCACCACCGCTTCCAGCCGCCGTGGCGCATCGCGCCGGCCGACGGTGGGCCGGCGGGCACGAACACCGAGTTGTTCGTCGAACGGCTCGGTCGCTCGATCGCGCTGCTTCAGGCGGCGGGCAAGCGCGTGGTGGTGATCCGCCAGATCCCCGAACTCGACTTCGAGCCGCGGCACTGCGTGATGCCGCGCCACGTGAGCCTGAGCCGTCTCGACGACGGGTCCTGCGAGGGGGTGCGACGCAGCGATGCGCTCGGCTACCTCGGCGAGTACCTGCCCGCCCTGGAGGCCGCGCTGCGGCCGTTCCCCGGCGTGAGCGTCTGGGATCCGGCGCAGGTGCTGTGCGACGGGCCGTTCTGCCGATACGTCGAGGACGGCATCACGCTGTACCAGGACGACCTGCACCTGTCGCGCCCGGGCTCGGCACGCGTGGCCGCCTGGCTGATGCAGCGCCACCCGATGACCTGGGCGCGCTGAGGCCACCGCGTCCCTGATCCCCGGACGAACCGGTCCAGCCGGTCATGGCCCGGGTTCTCGAGACGGGAGGTACGATGCCTGATCGCCACGACCGTCTCGCCACGCCACGCATGGCCATCGATCCGACCCGCAACGCAGGCGCATCCTCCGCGCGACATGCCCCGCACGATCACGGCGCGCACGGGCACGACCCCGCCGGACACGCCTCGCACGATGCCTCGCACGGTGCCGTGCACGACCACGATCCGGCCCCCGCGGCGCCGCCGGGCGTGGGCATCGCCCGGCGCGACGCGTTCGATGCGCCGGCCTTCGAACGCGCGGTCACCGATCTGCTGAGGGCCTGCGGCCTGGCCCCCGACGCGGCCCACATGGGCCGCACCCCGCAGCGCGTGCGCGAGCTCTGGCAGCGGCGCCTGCTCGGCGGCTACGACCTCGATCCGGCCGCCGCGCTCGGCGAGGGCTTCGCCGACACCCGCGACGACCTGGTGGTGATCCGCGGCATCGCGGTGCACGGCGTGTGCCCGCATCACCTGGTGCCGTTTCGCGGCGTGGCGCACGTGGGCTACCTGCCCGGAGGGCGCCTGCACGGCTTCGGGCGGATCGCGCGGATGGTCGACGCGATCGGCCACCGCTTCACCTACCAGGAGTGGATGACCCGCGACGTCGCCGAGGCGCTGGTGGTGCACGGCCATGCGCGGGGCGCCGCCTGCGTCATCGAGGCCGAGCAGCTGTGTCTGCTGCTCGGCGAGGACCGGCGCGGCGACGAGCGCGTGGTCACGCAGGCCTTCGTCGGCAGCTTCCAGCATTCCGACCGCGACCGCGCCGAGTTCCTGCGCGCGATCGAGCCGCACGGGCGCTGAGCGCGCCCACCGTCCCCGCGCGGCGGGGACGGCCCGACACGGCGCTCAGTCGCCGGCGCGGATGCCGTGCTCGCGCACGACCTTGGCCCACTTCACGGCCTGCTCGTCGATGAACTTGGCGAACGCATCGGGCGAGGACGCGACGATGTTCATCCCCTGGCCGCCGAGCCGCTCGGCGATCTGCGGATCGCGCAGGATCTTCGCGAGTTCGGCGTTCATCCGCGCGACGATCGCCGGCGGCGTCTTCGCCGGCGCGAGCACACCCCACCAGGCGGTCGCCTCGAAGCCCGGGACGCCGGCCTCGGCGACGGTGGGCACGTTCGGCAGCACCGGGTCGCGCGTGGCGGTCGTCACGGCCAGCGGCACGAGCGCGCCGCTGCGGATGTGCGGCGCCAGCAGCGCGATGCTGCCGATGGCGATCGGCACGTGGCCGGCGAACGCGTCCTGCGCGAGCGGACCGCCGCCCTTGTAGGGCACGTGCGTGCCGGTGAAGCCCGCCTGCGCGCCCATCTGCGTGATCGCCAGGTGCGCGAGGCTGCCCGAGCCGATCGTGCCGTACTGCGGCAGTCCGGGCTTGGCCTTGGAGGCCGCCAGCAGATCCGCGAAGGTCTTGTAGGGCTGCGCGGTCGAATGCCCGGTGATCACCATCGCACCGGTCGCCACCAGCATGATCGGCGCGAGGTCGGCCTTCGTGTCGAACGGGAGGTTGGGAATCAGGCTCGGGTTCACCGCGTGCGTGTCGAACACGACCACGAAGGTGTAGCCGTCAGGCGCCGACTTCGCGACGAAGCCGGTGCCCACCGAGCCGCTCGCGCCGGCGCGGTTCTCGACGATCACCGGCTGGCCGAGCGCCTGCGACAGCGGCGGCGCGAACACCCGGGCCAGCAGGTCGGCGGTGCCGCCGGGCGGGAACGGCGCGACGAGGCGCACCGTCCGGTTCGGCCAGGCATCGGACTGGGCGGCGGCAGCCAGCGGCAGTGCCATCGCGAGTGCGGCCAGGCCGCGACGCAGCATCGGGATCAAGCGTGTCTCCTCGGTCTTCGCGGCCTTAGGTCGGCCTGCGCTGGACGACAGTGTAGGCGTCGGGGGTGCCGCGCGGCGCGAAGGCCGGGCGGCATCGCGGGGATCAGCCCGCGCGGCGCCGCGCGACCGCGTCGGCGAGTCGCTCGAGTGCGTCGACCGTCTCCGGCCAGCCCAGGCACGCGTCGGTGATGCTCTGGCCGCGCCGCAGCACGGCCGGGTCGTCGCGCCCCGGCACGAAGGGCTGCGCACCGGCCTCGAGGTGGCTCTCGATCATCACGCCGAACACCTGCCGGCTGCCGCCGCCGACCTGCGCGGCGAGGTCGGCCGCGACCTCGAGCTGGCGCTCGTGGCGCTTGGCGCTGTTCGCATGCGAGCAGTCGACCATCAGGGTCGGCGCGAGGCCGGCGGCCGCGAGCGCCTCGCAGGCCGCGGCCACGTTCGCCGCATCGTGGTTCGGCGCCCGGCCGCCGCGCAGGATCGCATGGCAGTCGGGATTGCCCCGGGTGCGGACCATCGCGACACCGCCGTTCTTGTGCACGCCGAGGAAGTGGTGGGCCCGCATCGCCGCCTGGATCGCATCGATCGCGACCTTCACGTTGCCGTCGGTGCCGTTCTTGAAGCCGATCGGCGCCGACGAGCCGGAGGCCAGCTCGCGGTGCACCTGACTCTCGGTGGTGCGTGCGCCGATCGCGCCCCACGCGACCAGGTCGCCGATGTACTGCGGCGAGATCGTGTCGAGCAGCTCGCTGCCCGCCGGCACGCCGAGCCGCCCGATGTCGATCATCAGCTGGCGCGCGATCCGCAGGCCCTCGTTGATGCGGAAGCTGCCGTCGAGGTAGGGGTCGTTGATCAGCCCCTTCCAGCCGACGGTGGTGCGCGGCTTCTCGAAGTAGACCCGCATCACCACCTCGAGCCGGTCGCCGAGCCGCAGGCGCTCGCCGGCCAGGCGATGCGCGTACTCGAGCGCGGAGGCCGGATCGTGGATCGAGCACGGCCCGACCACCACCAGCAGCCGGTCGTCGCGACCCTGCAGGATCGCGCGGATGCGCTCGCGGGTGTCCGCCACCAGCGCCTCGACCGCGGTGCCCTGGATCGGAAAGAACCGGATCAGGTGCTCGGGCGGCGGCAGCAGCTGGACCTGATCGACGCGGGCGTCGTCGGTCAGCGAGGTACGGTCGTTCGGGGCGGCGGCATCGGCGGACATGGCTCGGGATCGGCTTCGGACGACGGGAGCCGCGAGTCTATCGAAGGCCGGCGCCCGCCGCCGGCCGACGCCGCAGGCGCGCCGCGTGCCGCGGGCGCCGCGCCCGGGTCCGCACCCTGCAACTTGCGGCGTCGCGCGGCGTCGTCTTCGCATGCTCCGAATCGTCTGGTTCAAGCGCGACCTGCGCGTCGTCGACCACGTCCCGCTCGCGCGCGCCGCCGACGGCGGCCACCCGGTGCTGCCGCTGTGGATCGCCGAACCCTCGCTGCTGCGTGCCCCCGACGCCTCCGCGCGCCACCTCGGCTTCACGCGCGAGTGCCTGGCCGAACTCGACGCGGCGCTCGCCGCGCTCGGCAGCCGCCTGTGGACCGCACGCGGCGAGGCGTGTGCGGTGCTGGCCGCGCTGCACCGCCGGTTCGGCGAATTCGAGCTGCTGTCGCACGAGGAGACCGGCAACGCCGCGAGCTATGCGCGCGACCGGGCGGTGGCCGCCTGGATGCGCGGACGCGGGCTGCGGTGGACCCAGAGTCCGAGCAATGGGGTGGTGCGACGGCTCGACGACCGGGACCGCTGGAGCGCGGCATGGATGGCCCGGATGCAGGCCGAACCGTGGCCGGCCCCGGTCTCCCTGCGGCCGCCGCCCGAGGACGGGCGGACACAGGCGCAGGGTCGCGACCCGGGTCCCGGCCAGGCCCGCTGCCACGCCCCCGCCCCGCCCCACGACATCGACATCGCTCCCCGCCCCGGCCTCGCCGCCATCCCCGACCCGGCCACGTGCTATCCCGACGAGCCCGACGCCCCGCTGCGCCAGCGCGGCGGCCGCGCCGCCGCCATCGACTGCCTGCAGCGCTTCCTCGACGAACCGCTCGCGCGCTACCGCGCCGGCATGGCCTCGCCCCTGACCGCCCCGGACGACTGCTCGCGGCTGTCGCCCCATCTGGCGCTCGGCACCGTGTCGGTCCGCGAACTCGTGCGGGCGACCTGGGCCGTGCGGCGCGGCGAGACCGATCCGGCACGCCGCGCCGGGCTGAAGTCCTTCGAGTCGCGCCTGCACTGGCACTGCCACTTCATCCAGAAGCTCGAATCCGAACCCGCGATCGAGTCGCGCAACCCCCACCGCGGCTTCGACGGCCTGCGCAACGAAGGCCCGCTGGACGCCGCCGAGCGCGCCCGGCTCGCGGCCTGGCGCGACGGGCGCACCGGCTGGCCGATCGTCGACGCCTGCATGCGGATGCTCGACGCCACCGGCTGGCTGAACTTCCGCATGCGGGCGATGCTGGTCAGCGTCGCCACGTATCCGCTGTGGCTGCACTGGGTCGAGCCGGGACGCGTGCTCGCCCGGCGCTTCGTCGACTACGAGCCCGGCATCCACTGGCCGCAGCTCCACATGCAGGCCGGCGTGACCGGCATCAACGCGACCCGGGTCTACAGCCCCGCCCGCCAGCAGGCGGATCAGGATCCGGAGGGACGCTTCGTGCGGGCCTGGATCCCCGAGCTCGGGACCGCCGACTATCCGCCGCCGATCGTCGACTGGGCCACCGCCGCCCGCGAGGCGCGCGACCGCGTCTGGGCGGTGCGGCGGGCGCCGGGTGCGCAGCGCGTCGCCCAGCAGGTCTGGTCGCGCCACGGCAGCCGTCACCCGCAGCGCGAACCGGTGCGCCGGGCCCGCCGAAGCCCGGCTTCGGACAGCGACGTCCGCCAGCTCGCGCTCGGGTTCGACGAGGACTGAACCGCCGTCCGTCATTCGGCACGGGCGCCGCTTGACCCGCCCCGGGGCATCGCGAAGAATCGGCCGACCCGGACCCCGGCCGTCGCCCCGCGCGACCGACCGCGGCCAGCCCCCACGGAGACACCGCGGATGATCACCCTGGAACCGACCGGCGCGGCCTGCGGCGCGTTCGTGCGAGGCATCGACCTCTCGACCGTGCAGGACGAGGCCGAGACGGCGGCCCTGCGCGCCGCCTGGCTCGAGCACGGCGTGCTCGCCTTCCCCGACCAGCGCATGTCGATCGCCGACCTCGAGCGCTTCACCCTCGGGCTGGGTCCGCGCGGCGACGACCCGTTCATCGCACCGATCCCCGGTCATGCACACGTCGTCGAGATCCGCCGCGACGCCGACGAGCAGGCGCCGATCTTCGCCGAGAGCTGGCACTCCGACTGGAGCTTCCTGCCGGTGCCGCCTGCCGGCACGGCGCTCTACGGCACGGTCGTGCCCCCGGTGGGCGGCGACACGCTGTTCGCCTGCGGCGCCGCCGCGTGGGACGCCCTGCCCGCCGCCGACCGCGCCGCCCTGTCGGGCCGGCTGGGCGTGCATTCGGCACGCAAGGGCTATGCGCGCGACGGCCTGTACGGCGAGCGCGACCGCGCCCGCGGCCGCTCGATGGCGATCCGCTTCAGCGACGAGGCGCTGGCCACGCGGCTGCACCCGATCGGCCGGCCGCATCCCGAGACCGGCCGCATCGCGCTGTTCGTCAGCCCCGGCTACACGATCGGCATCGACGGCATGGACGAGGCCGAGTCGGCCGACGTGCTGCGCATGCTCTTCGAGCACCAGAAGCGGCCCGAGTTCGTCTACCGGCACCGCTGGCAGCCCGGCATGCTGGTGCTGTGGGACAACCGGCGGCTCGTGCACGCGGCCACCGGCGGCTACGAGGGTCACCGCCGGCTGCTGCACCGGATCACGATCGCCGAGCGCCAGCCGCTGCCGCCCGCGCCCCCCGGGCGCGTGGCCACGCCGGCACCGGCCGGAGGCCTGCATTGAGCGCGACGGCGCCGCTCGCGTTCGACCCGGGCGACGAGGCCGTCCGCCGCGATCCGTTCGCGGTGTTCGCGCGCCTGCGCGACGAGGACCCGGTGCACTGGAGCCCGGCGCTGCGGACCTGGGTGGTCACCCGCTACGACGACGTGCGCGACGTCGCCATGACCGCCGACCTGTCGCCGAACCGCCTCAAGCCCTTCTACGCGTCGCTCAAGGACGAGCGCCGCTCGATGCTCGCCGAGGTGATGCGCTACCTGTCGGTGTGGCTGGTGTTCCGCGACCCGCCCGAGCACACGCGGCTGCGCCGGCTGCTCAACGGCGTGATCAACCCGAAGGTGGTCGCGGCGATGCGCCCGTCGATCCGCCGCGTGGTCGACGAGGTGCTCGACCGCGTCGCCCACCGCGACGAGGTCGACTTCGCCGCCGAAGTCGCGGCGCTGGTGCCCGCCTGGGTGATCCTCGACATGCTCGGCATCCCGCGCGAGCGCTTCGACGAGATCAAGGTCTGGTCCGACGACATGCGGACCTTCATCGGCACCTCGCGCGGCGAACCGGCCCGCTACGAGCGCGTTCAGCGCGGCGCCCATGCGATGGCGGCCTTCTTCCGCGAGGCGATCGCGGAGCGCCGCGCCGATCCGCGCGACGACGTGATCAGCCGGATGATCGCGGCCACCGACGACGAGGGCCGGCTGTCCGAGGACGAGCTGGTCGGCACCTGCATGCTGATCCTCTTCGGCGGCCACGAGACCACCACCAGCCTGCTGACCAATGGCGTCAACGCGCTGCTCGAGCACCCCGAGCAGCTCGAGCGCCTGCGCACCGAGCCCGAGCTGATCGACTCGGCGGTCGAGGAGTTCCTGCGCTACGACGGACCGAGCTTCTCGATCGCGCGCGTGGTCGCCGAGGAGCACGAGCTCGCCGGCCGGGTGCTCAAGCCGGGCGAGCGGGTCTACGCGATGGTCAGCGCGGCCAACCGCGACCCGCGCCAGTTCGAGCGCCCCGACGCGCTGGTGCTCGACCGCAGCCCGAACCGCCACCTCACCTTCGGCTTCGGCATCCACTTCTGCCTGGGCGCGCCGCTGGCGCGGCTCGAAGGCCAGGCGTGCATCGCCGCGCTGCTCGAGCGCCACCCGCGCCTGGCGCGCGGCAGCGGCGAGCCCGTCTGGCTCGACGCGATGGTGATGCGCGGCCTGACCCGCCTGCCGCTGCGGCTCGCCGCGTGATCCCCGACCCGATCCGACGGCGCCCGATGCGGCGCGAGGAGTCCCGACGATGAGCACGATGTTCCGCTATGCGCTGCCGGTCGAGCAGACGGGCTGGCAGGTCGGCACCGAGATGCAGGCGAGCTTCGCCTGGGAGTACGAGGACGGCCGCGCGAAGCTGCTGAACCTGTACGACACCGCCAAGCAGCACCAGTGGGATGCGGCCACGCGCATCGACTGGTCGCAGGACCTCGACCCCGCCAACCCGATGCGCCTCGACGACCGGGGCCTGGCGATCGTCGAGACGCCGCTGTGGGCCAAGCTCGGCGCCGAGGACCGCGCCCGCGTGCGCAGCCACGTCCAGGCGCACACGCTGTCGCAGTTCCTGCACGGCGAGCAGGGCGCGCTGCTGGTGGCCTCGCGCCTGGTGCAGTGCGCGCCGCAGATGGACGCGAAGTTCTACGCTGCGACCCAGACGATGGACGAGGCGCGCCACGTCGAGGCCTACTCGAGGCTGCTGCACGAGAAGTTCGACGTCGTCTACCCGATCACGCCGGGGCTGCGCGTGCTGCTCGAGCAGATCCTCTCCGACTCGCGCTGGGACTTCTGCTACCTCGGCATGCAGGTGCTGATCGAGGGTCTCGCACTCGCCGCGTTCCAGCGCTACCGCGACAGCGCGCACAACCCACTCGTCCAGCAGGTCAACACCTACGTGATGCAGGACGAGGCGCGCCACGTCGCGTTCGGCCGCATCGCGCTGCGCGACCTGTACCCGCAGCTCACCGACCTCGAGCGCGCCGAGCGCGAGGACTTCGTCATCGACGCGTGCCGCGCGATGCGCGATCGCTTCGACCAGCGCGAAGTCTGGGAGAACCTGGGCTTCGGCGACTCGCTCGCCGAGACCGCGATCGGCTCGGAGACGATGAAGGCCTTCCGCCGCCGGCTGTTCTCGCGGGTGGTGCCGGTGGTGCGCGACATCGGCCTGTGGAGCCCGAAGGTGCAGCAGGCCTTCATCGACATGCAGGCGATCGAGTACGCCGACATCGACGTCGACGCGATGCTCGAGGCCGACCAGCGCGTCGCCGAGGAGTTCGACGCGAAGCGCCACGTCGCCGACGCCATCGCCGCCGCTCCGGTTCCGGTGGGCGGCGCCGCCCACCGCGGCTGAGCCCGCGCCCCGACCGCACCCGACAGACCCACCCTGAGCACAGAGGCACCATGAGCGACGTGTACGTGATCGGCGTGTCCTGCACCGCCTTCGGCAAGCGCCCCGAGGCCACCTTCAAGGACCTCGCCCGCGAGTCGTACGAGGCGGTGCTGCGCGATGCGGGCCTCGACGACGGCGGGGCGATCGAATCGTCCTGGTTCGGCAACTGCGGCATGGACAAGTTCGGCCAGCCGAACATCCGCGGCCAGGTGTGCTTCACGCCGCTGGTCCGCGAGGGGCGCTTTCCCGAGCGGGTGCCGATGGTCAACGTCGAGGGCGGCTGTGCCACCGCGTCGATGGCCTTCAACGGGGCCTGGAAGGACGTGCTGTCCGGCCAGTCGCAGCTCGCGCTCGCGATCGGCGTCGAGAAGACCTACGTCGAGGGCGACCCCGCGCGCACCCAGTCGATCTTCGCCGGCGGCATCGACCAGCTCGACCCGCAGGAGTGGCACGCGTACTACCGCCTGGCCGGCGAGGCCGCCGGCAAGCCGTTCGCGCCGGGTGCCGGCGGGGGCACGGTGTTCATGGACACCTATGCGATGCAGGCCGCCTGGCACATGAAGCGCTGGGGCACGAGCGCCGCGCAGATCGCCGCCGGCGCCTCGAAGAACCATGCGATGGGCGCGCGCAATCCGCTCGCGCAGTACCGCTTCGAGGTCTCGCCCGAGCAGGTGCTCGCCGACCGGCTGGTCAGCGCGCCGCTCACCCGGTCGATGTGCGCCCCCATCGGCGACGGCGCGGCCGCCGCGCTGCTGTGCTCGGCCTCGATGCTGGCGACGCTGCCGGCGCGCGTCCGCGAGCGAGCGGTGAAGGTGCGCGCGAGCGTGCTCACCGGCGGCAAGTACCGCTCGCTCGACGAACCGGGCCTGTCGCGCCTCGCCGCGCAGCGGGCCTACACGGCGGCCGGCCTCACGCCCGCCGACATCGACCTCGCCGAGGTGCACGACGCGACCTCGTTCTGCGAGATCTACCAGTCCGAGATGCTCGGCTTCTGCGAGGACGGGGCCGGCGGCGCCTACGTCGCGTCGGGCGCGAGCGCGCTCGACGGCGAGCGGCCGATCAACCTGTCGGGCGGGCTGGTCTCGAAGGGCCATCCGGTGGGCGCCACCGGCCTGTCGATGGTCTACGAGCTGGTGCTGCAGCTGCGCCGCGAGGCCGGCACCCGCCAGGCGCGGCGCGCCGACATCGCGCTGGCCGAGAACGGCGGCGGCGTGATCGGCTTCGACGAGGCCGCCTGCTCGGTGATCGTCCTGCAGGCGCCGTCGCGCGGGACGACCGTCGGCGGCGTGTAGCATCGGGCCTCGGCGCCCATCGGGTGCCGACCCCTGGAGCGACGACGCGGATGTCCCCTCGACCGATGACCCCCACCCCGCGCGCGATCGCGCCGTACCGCGCCGCACGCCGTCTCGCGGTGCTCGCCGTGGCCGCGGCTGCGGCCGCCGCGGGCTGTGCCCCGTTCACCGCGCCCGACCCCGGCACGACGGCGGCCCGGACCGAACTGCCGGCGGTGGTGGCCGACATGCGCACCTACCGCATCGACATCCGCTCGGGCGAGCCCTTCGAGGTGCGCCTGCCCTCGGGCGCCGGCACCGGCTATCGCTGGGAGCTGGTCGACCCGGTCCCGGCTCAG
>CAIUGQ010000395.1 GCA_903898725.1 uncultured Burkholderiales bacterium
CGCGCGCGAGCGTCTCGACCAGCGACCCGAGCGAGGTGCGCACGGTGCGCTCGGCGCCGGCCAGGCCGGCCGACTGCACGACCGCCGCCGGCAGCGACGCCGGCAGGCCGCCAGCGAGCAGCGCATCGCGGATCTCGGCGGCCCGCGCCACCCCCATGTAGACCGCGAGCGTCAGCCCCGAGCGCGCGAGGCCGGCCCAGTCGACCTCGTCGCCGCCGGGCGCCGGGTGGCCGGTCACGAAGGCCACGCCGTGGGCGAGCTCGCGGTGGGTCAGCGAGGTGCCGAGCGCCTGCGCGGCGGCCAGACCCGCGGTCAGCCCGCTGACCACCTCGCAGCCGACGCCGTGGGCCGCGAGCCAGGCGATCTCCTCGCCGGCGCGACCGAACATCATCGGATCACCGCCCTTGAGGCGCACGACGCGGGCGCCGGTGCGCGCGCAGCGCACCATCAGGCGCTGGATGAAGGCCTGGGGCGTCGAGCGGCAGCCGCCTCGCTTGCCGACGCGGATGACCCGCGCGGCGGGCCGGGCGAGCGCGACGACGCGGGAATCGACCAGGTCGTCGACGAGCAGCACGTCGGCCGACTCGATCGCGCGCAGCGCGCGGACCGTCAGCAGGTCGGGGTCGCCCGGCCCCGCGCCGACCAGGGCGACGGGGTGCACGGTGCGCGTCGTCCTGGACATCGGGGTCGTCTCGCCGGGCATCGCGGGCTCGGTCTGCTCAGGCGGCGACGGCCGCGCGCATGCGCGGTCGTGCGCCCACCGCCTGCAGCACCGCGGCGACCTGCTGCTCGATCGGCTCGGGCACCGGCCGCTCGCCGGCCAGCACGGACTGGATCCAGCGGGCGGTGGCCGGCGCATCGTGCGCATCGGGCAGCGCCGGGATCTCGCGGGCCGGGCCCGCGGTCGCCGGCACCAGGATCTCGCTGCGCCCCTCGTGCACCCAGTCGATCTGGGCGGCGCGGCGCGTGCTGGCGACCGGCTCGCCCTCGGTGCCGCGCATCACCAGCGCGCTGTGCCCGGTGGTCTCGAAGTACGCATGCTGCAGGGTCGCGAACTCGGGATGGGTGAAGGCGGTGAGCCGCACGCAGGCGGACGAGGTGGTCGGGTTGAGCAGCTTGGCGAGCGTGTGGCCGACGTTGCGCACGCCGAGCTTCCAGCGCAGCTCGAGCAGCGCCGCCAGCCGCGAGGACAGCGTCGTGACGGGCAGGAAGGCCGGATCGCCGCGCGCGATGGCGGCCTCGGCCGAGTGCGTGCCGCCCGCCGAGCCCAGGCCCATCGCCTGCATGATCTCGGCGGTGGTGGTGCGGCGCGGATCGCCGGTCACGCCATGCACGACGACCTGCACGCCGGCATCGGCCAGCAGGCAGGCGAGCAGGGGCACGAGGTTCGCGGTGTTGCGCGCGCCGTTGTAGCTGGGGATCGAGACGGCCGGTCGCTCGACATCGACCGGCACGCGCGCGATCAGCGGCTCGAGCACGTCGACGCCGGCGCGGATCTCGTCGAGGCTCTCGCCCTTCATCCGCAGCGCGATCAGGATCGCGCCGAGCTCGACGTCGGCGAACCCCCCGCCGAACATCGACTCGAACATCGTCACCGCGCTGTCATAGCTCAGTCCACGTGCGCTCTCGCGTCCGCGACCGATCTCCTTGATGAAGGGCTGGGCATCCATGAGCGCTCCGGGTTCAGCCCTGCGTATTGCAAGGGCCGTGCCGGGTGTCCTGGACGTCATGATCCGCACGATCGTCGGGCGTCCCCGGGCGGCTCATGCGGCGCCGGCCAGCGTGGCAGGCGCCTCGGCGAGCAGACGGGCGACCTCGACCCGGCAGGAGCCGCAGCCGGTGCCGCATGAGAGTGCGGCCTGCACCGCGTCGAGGCGTCGGTCGCCGGTGCGTGCGACAAAAGCGAGGATCTGCCGATCGGTCACGCCGACACAGCTGCAGACGGTTCTTGCACGCGGCGTCGCATCGGCCCCCGCGGGGTCGAGCAGCGCGGCGAGCGAGCGCAGGGGCGTCGCCTCGACGACCATGGCCCGCAGCCGCTGCGCATCGGCCTCCTCCGCCTCGCCGCCGCTGCCGGCCGCGAGCGCGAACCCGAGCCGGCCATCGGCCGCGCCGAGCCAGCGAAGACGGCCGAAACGGCGGTCCTCGTAGCGCAGGAGCGTGCTCGGGTCGCGGCCGAACGCGGCGGCGATGGCCGCGGGCAGTGCATCGCCGAAGGGCTCGGCCGACGCCAGGCGCAGCGCCCAGCCGGCCTCGTCGCGGCCGAACGGCACGCAGCTGGCATGGCCCGCGTCGCCGAAGCACGCCCGCAGCGCCTCGCGCACCGCGGCGTGCCGATGCGGTTCGACCCGCCCGACGGCGGTCAGCCGATGCGGCAGCGCGGCGCGGCGCACCGAGACCGCCGCGTGCTTGAGTTCGGGCTGCCGCGAGACCGGATCGATCGCGCCGATCGTGAGCAGGTTGACACCGCCCCGTGTCCACTCCGGCCCCCAGTGCATCGACACGAAGGCCTGCCCGGCGCGCAGCGTGCCGCTCGCGCGGACGGGCAGCGTCAATGCGCCTCGGCGGCTCGCGACCTCGACGAGCTCGCCGTCGACGAAGCCACGCCGCTCGAGCTCCGCGGGTGCGAGCTGCAGCGAAGGCTCGGGGTCGTGCGCGAAGAGCTGGGGCACCAGGCCGGTCCGGCTGCCGCCGTGCCAGGCGTCGCGGGTGCGTCCGGTCAGCAGCCGCAGCGGCCGGCGCGCATCGGGCGGCTCGGCGACCGCGCGCCACGGGTCGGCGGCGAAGCGCGCGCGTCCGTCGGCGGTCGGGAAGCGCCCGTCCTCGTAGAGCCGCGCGCGACCCGCGCTCGCGCCGCTCGGATACGGCCACTGCTGCGGCCCGTCGCGCTCGAGCACGTCCCACGACAGGCCGCTCAGGTCGAGATCGCGGCCTGCGGTCAGCGCCCGCCACTCGTCCCAGATCGCGCCCGGGCCGTCCCAGTCGAAGCGCGCGCGGCCGCGATCGGGCAGCCGGGCCTGCAGCCGGCGCGCGAAGTCGGCGGCGATCGCCCAGTCGGCGCGGGCCTCGCCCGGTGCCGGCAGCGCGGCGCGCACGCGCGAGACGCGCCGCTCGGAGTTGGTCACGGTCCCGGCCTTCTCGGGCCAGGTGGAGGCCGGCAGCAGCAGGTCGGCGAAGGGCTCGGTGGCGGTGCCCGCGTAGGCCTCCTGCAGCACGACGAACTCCGCCACCGCCAGCGCGGCCCGCACCGCCTCGGAGTCGGGCAGCGACTGGACCGGATTCGTGCAGGCGATCCACACGCAGCGCACGCGCCCCGAACCGACCGCCTCGAAAAGTTCGACCGCGGTCAGGCCGGGCGTCGCGGGCAGCGCGTCGACGCCCCAGTGCCGCGCGACCGCGTCGCGGTCGGCGGCGTTCGCCGGATCGCGGTGGCCGGGCAGCAGGTTGGCCATCGTGCCGGTCTCGCGCCCGCCCATCGCGTTGGGCTGCCCGGTGAGCGACAGGGGGCCCGCACCGGCGCGGCCGATCTGGCCGGTCGCCAGATGCAGGCCGATCAGCGCGGCGTTCTTGGCGGTGCCGGAGGTCGACTGGTTCAGTCCCTGGCAGTAG
>CAIUGQ010000396.1 GCA_903898725.1 uncultured Burkholderiales bacterium
GGGCATGCGCGCACGGTCGCGACGGAGAATGGACGATGAGAGGAGGCTGAGGTTCATGGCGTTCACTCGCTGACGGCGCGCAGGCGCTCGAGTTCGACCAGCGCGGCGCGCAGGTCGTATCGGGTGGCGTTGAATTCGTTGCGGATCGTTCGGAAGGTCCGCTGGGCATCGAGGTAGTCGAGGATCCCGCGCTCACCGAACCGGTAGGCGGCCTCGGCGACGCGCAGCGCCGCCTCGGCCTCGCTCAGCAGGCCCGACTCGTAGGCCGCGACCTGCGCGAGCGCGATGCGGTAGCGCTGCCAGGCGACCTCGAGCCCCTGGCCGAGCTGCAGCTCGCGGTCGGCGAGCGCCAGACGACTGCGCTCGGCCTCCGCCGCCGCCTCGGCGATCGGCCCCTCGCGCCGGTCGAAGATCGGCACCTGCACGACCAGGCCGATGCGGGCGTCGGTCACCTCCGGCACCCGCTCGACGCCGGCACGCACCGCGAACGTCGGCCGCGCTCGATCGCGCTCGAGCGCGAGCCGGGCCTCGGCGTTGCGCAGGGCCGCACGCGCCGCGACCAGCTCGGGGTGGTTCGAGCGCAGCGAGCTGCGCAGCGCGTCGAGCGCCGGCGGCGCGGGCACGGCGTCCTCGATGCTGCCGACGATCGCGAAGTCGGCCGGCAAAGCGGCGCCGACCAGACGCCGCAGCTCGGCGCGGGCGACGTCGATGCGCGCCGCGGCGGCCTGCACCGCGCGCTGGGCGTTCAGGCGCTCGGCGTCCGCGCGGATCAGCTCGAAGCGCGGCGCCTCGCCGGTGCCGACGCGGACCTGCACCCGGGTGCGGATCTGCTCGGCGATCGACAGGTCCTCCTCGGCCAGCCGCGCCGCGGCCTGCAGCCTGAGGACGTCGAGGTAGCGCAGCGTCAGCTCGGCGATGCGATCGCGCTCGAACACGGACGCGTCCGCACGCACGCCCTCGATGGCGGTAGCGGCAACGGCGCGCCGCGCCTCGCGCAGGGTGCCGCGGTCGATCGGCTGCAGGACGCCGAAGGCGCCGGTGCCGCCGGACAGCGACCCGCCGGAGGCCGACTGGCGCCCGGCCTGCAGGTCGAACTCGGGGTTGGGCCGTGCGCGCGCCGTCACCAGCCCGGCCTCGGCGCCCTCGATCCGGGCCCGGTTCGCGGCGAACGCCGGACTCTGCGTGCGGGCGAGCTCGAGCAGCCGCTCGAGCGTGTACACGGGCGGGACCGCCGCAGAGGGCAAGGTGGACGCAGGCGGAGCGAGGTCCGGCAGCGCCGTCGCCGGCGGGACGCTTGGCGGGAGCGTCGGCGACGTCGACGGCTGCGCCGCCGCCGAGGGCAGGAAGACTGCGAGCGACAGGCTGGCGCACGCCAGCACAGCGCCCACGCGTTGACGCGGACGGTTCATGGAGGATCGGTCTCGGATCGGTGTCCGCGGTGATCAATCGCCGCGGATCGGGACCGCTGTCGACGCGGCCGCAGGAGCGGCCGCGACAAGCTGCGGCGGCGTGGCTGGAGCGGGCGGAACGGGTCCGCGCGCCGGACCGGTCAGGCGGTCGGCGGACGCAGCAGCGGCGCGGGCGATGTGCCCTGCGGATCCGGGGGCACGGGGCGCCGGCCGGCCCTCAGCCAGGTATCGCGGCTGTCGTCCGGCACGACGACGCGCGCCTCGAGTTCGGACGGGTCCGCCACGGGGGCGGGCAGATCACAGACGACGGCCTCGGCCGCCCGGGGCGGCCACGACGCGAGGTCGCGGCAGAACGGGCCGACGCGCTCGATGCGCAC
>CAIUGQ010000397.1 GCA_903898725.1 uncultured Burkholderiales bacterium
GGCGCGCGAGCCGGTGCCGGGCCGCGTGATGCTCGGATACCTCGGCGCGGTCGACGTGATCCGCCGCATCGACTTCATCCTCGAGGTGCTCGCCTGGCTGCGCGCGCATCACCCCGAAACGGACTTCCGGCTGCTCGTGGTGGGCGACGGCAGCACGCCGGGCGAGACGGCGGCCTTCCGCGGCCGCATCGCCGAACTCGGTCTTCAGGCACAGGTCGAGATCACCGGTGCGCTGCCGATGCTCGATGCCTGGAACCGGATCAGCACGGTGGACATCGGCCTGTCGACGGTGCCGCGCGGGGTGGTGTTCGACGTGTCGTCGCCGACCAAGGCGGTCGAGTATCTGGCGCTCGGGCTGCCGGCGGTCGTCAACGACATCCCGGATCAGGAGGCGCTGATGGCCCACACGCATGCAGGGCGCTGCGCGCCGATGGAGGTCGAGGCATTCGGCCGCGCGATCCTGGAGGTGGCCGCCGACCTCGAGGGCTGCCGAGCACGGGCCAGCGCGGCGTATCCGTCGGTGGTCGCCGAGCGCAGCTACGATGTGCTGGCCGACCGGGTGCTCGCGCGGCTGCGCGAGACGCTGGCCGGCTGAGCGGCGGGCCGCCTGCCGGCCGCCCCGGCCTTCAGGCGTGTGCGTGACCGAGCAGGCGGTCGACCACTTCGGCGTCGACCTTCATGTCGAACTTCCGCGCGAAGTAGACCGACGGATCCTTCAGGCTCGGCAGGTCCTTCGTCGTGAGGATCCGCGGATGACCGTCGCCGGTGTCGTCCCACAGCACCAGCCGGTTGGTCTTCGGCACCAGCGTGTCGCGGAACGGCGAGTTCATCAGCGTCGTCTGGAACAGCAGCTCGTCCGGGATCAGCGTGTTGCGGAACCAGCGGACGATGCGCTGCGCACTCGGGTCGTTGAGCATGTGCTCGACGAAGGGCCGGCTCAGCATCATGAAGGCCGAGCCGCCATAGAGCGGGAAGTCGCGGCGCGCCAGCCGCGGGATCCGCGTGTTGCGGGCGCGGCCCCTGAACTCGACGTGATACGTCCGCACGCGCGAGAGCACCTCGGGCCAGTCCGACTCGGCCTTGAAGCATTCGAGGAAGTTCGCCCCGCCGCTCGCCGCGAGCATCGCCTTGAGCTCGGGGATCGGCTGCGTCGGCAGGCACTGCCCGCTCAGGTTCACCACGTACTCCCAGTCGCCGCCATGGCGCAGGAGCTCGGCGAAGCACTCGATCAGCGCGGCGGGCAGCGAATAGCCGCCCCACGCGTTGTTGGTGGGCGGCAGCACGCGGATCGCATCGGTCCAGCGCGCGCCCATCGCGTCGCGGATCGCCGGCACGAAGCCGGGACCGGCCTTGACGTCGTAGGCCAACGCGATCGCGTCACCGGGGGCGGCGATCGCCTCGAGCAGTCGGGCGACCTGTGTCGGGTTCTTGTGGGCCTGGACGGCGTAGGCGATCTTCATCGTACCTGTCGATCTCGCGAGGGAAGGGGCGGCACCGGGCCGGCCTGCTCGTAGCGTAACGCCACCTGCTCGAGGCGCCCGCGCAATCGCTCACGTTCACGGCGATCCGGGTGTGCTCCGACGTGCTCGGCGGTCATCGCGGTCTGCAGCGCCATCGTGGGGCGCCGTCCTCAACTGCCGGCGTGGGTCGGCGTGTCGCCCAGCAGCCCGGTGTCCCGCCCGGCGCTCGCGTGTCGGCTGCGCCGGTCGGCGATCGCCGACTCGTAGACCGAGAGGTAGCGCGGCAGCACCTTCGAGGCCGACCAGCAGGCCAGCGCCCGCTGCCTCGCGGCCTGCGACAGCGCCCGGTGCCGGACCGGATCGGCGACGATCCAGGCGATGCCGTCGGCCAGCGCCGCCGCATCGTACGGGTCCGCGAGCGTGCCGCAGACCCGGTCGACGACCACCTCGGGCATGCCGCCGGTCCGGAAGCCGGCAACGGGGCAGCCGCTCGAGAGGGCCTCGGTGGCCATCTGCGGCAGGTTCTCGATGCGCGAGGGCACGACGGTGACGTCGACGGCCGCATACAGCTTCGCCAGCTGATCGTCGCAGCCGACATGGCCGATCCAATGGGTCGGGAAGGATCCGTCGACCGGCTTCTGCGTTCCGGTCGCGCCGACCACCACACAGACGATCGGCCGCCCGGACCGGTGTCGCTCGGCGAGGGCACGCAGCGCGGACTGCAGCAGGTCGAAGCCCTTGTTCGGATCCGCCGTGCCGCCCCAGGCGCCGAACAGGATCAGCGTGGCGTCCTGCGGCAGGCCGAGTTCGGCGCGGCACGCCGCGCGCTCGCGCGGCACGAACTGCTCGGTCTGCAGCACGTTCGGGATGGGGAACACCGGCCAGCCGCGCATCAGCGCGCTCTGCTTGGCGCAGTCGGCCAGCCAGCCGCTCGGGCAGACGATCCGCATCGGCGCGGTCCAGGCCTGGCGCTTGCGCCGCCACGTCCAGCGGTCGAGGTCCGGCCACGTCGAGCCCGGCGCGCGGTCGTCGCGCCGATAGCCGGTGCGCCAGCGTGCATCGGGCGCGTCGGTCGCGACATGCTCGGCGCCGCAGAAGGCCCACATGTCGTGCAGCGTCCAGACCACCGGCTTGCGCAGCAGGCCGATGTCCTCGATCGACATCGTCTCGCCCGCCACCCAGTGCAGGTTCACGACGTCGGCGTCGCTGCGGTCGATCGCAGCCCGCCAGGCCGGCGAGGGCAGCAGGTTCAGCGACCGGTGGCCCGGCATGGCGGGGTCGTGCAGCAGGGTGCCGAGCCGTCCGCCGGCCATCGAGCGCCAGTGCGCGAGCTTGCGCCCGACGCGGCCCATCGGCGATTCGACCCCGAGCACGTCCGAGCGGCGGTTGCGCACGAGCAGCGTGCTGTCCAGGCCCGTGTCGAGCATCGCCTGATGCAGACGCACGGCGGCGCGCGCCGCACCCCCGGCCGTGTCTGCCGCCGCGACGTGGAGGACCTTCATTCGAGCCAGAATCCGTCGAGCTGGCGGGCGAACTCGGCCTCGGCCCAGTCGCGCACCAGGCACCGCGGGATCTGCTGTGCATCGGTCCAGCGGTGCAGCGTCCCGGGCCAGTTGGCGGCGACGCGTGCGAAGCCAAGGCGCTCGCAGGCCTCGATCGAGGCCTCGTCGATGTCGCGGCTGCCGCCGAAGGGGTAGGAGAAGACCGAGACCGGGCGACCGATCCAGTTCTCGAGCTTGCGGCGCGAGACGGCGATGTCCTCGAGCTGCTCGGCCGGCGACAGCTGGGACAGGCAGGTGTGGGTGTCGGTGTGCGCACCGATCGTGACCCACGGGCTCGCGGCAAGGCTGCGCAGCTCGTCGACGGACATCGCGCGGTGCGAGGGCCGGCCCGCGGTGCCACGGCCCGACCAGGCGGCGAGCGACACCAGGAAAGCCTCGCGCACGCCCGGCCCGAGCGCCTTGATGCGCGGATGGAGCGTGTCGTAGACCGCGCGCCGATCCTCGGCGGTCGCGGTCGCCGCAGCGATGCGGGTCTCGCCGAGCGGCAGGTCGATCCGGGCGGGATGACCGTCCCCGACGAGCAGCAGCCGCTCGAGCTCGTCCCACCAGAACTCGCGGTCGGTGCCGATCGTGCCGGTGCTCACGAAGAAGGTGGCGGGCACGCCTTCCTCCTCGAGGATCGGCAGCGCCTCCAGGCAGTTGTCCGCGTAGCCGTCATCGAAGGTGACGACCACCGTCCGACGGTCATCGGGCGCGCCCGGGGCATCGAACCGGTCGATGCGGAAGTGCTGCTTGAGCACGCGCAGCTGCGCGCGGAAGTGCTCGGGGCTGACGGCGAGCTGCTGCGGATCGGTCGGCAGCGTCGTGACCCGGTGGTAGATCAGCACCAGCGTCGGACGGTCCAGCGCGTTCGCGACCTGTCGCAGTCCGCGTCGGACGACCGCCTTGGCGTGCCTGGCGAGCAGTTCGGTGGTCATCGGATCCGGTGGGTTCCGTTGCGGTGGTTCACGAGCGTCCGGCGGCCGTCTCTCAAAGCTGCCGAATTCCTCACCGGATTTTCTCACCGGTCGAGCTTGGGCGACGGACGGCAATGGTGCCCGAATGGCCACTTTCGGGCGACCCGACGACCGATATCGGGCGGAAAGCGGTCGACCTGCACCGCGCGCGGGTGCGCGGGCAGTTGATCGGTGCTTGTGGGGGGGGGCGGCGCTGCGCCCCGGCGGCCTCAGCCGCGAGTGGTGCGCTGCAGCCGCAGTGTCCGGTGCAGGCCGTCCATCACCGCATCGCCGACGACGCGGATCGAGTGCCCGTCGCGGACCGTGCGCAGGCCTTCGGACGACAGCCGCTCCCAGAGTGCGGCCTCGTCGCGAAGCTGCCGGTAGCGGGCGACGAAGCCCTGCGGATCGACCGCGAGCAGGGCGTTGCGGTCGGGTTCGATGTCGTAGTAGCGGGCCACGCCGACCACCGGCGTGCCGGCATTCCACGCATCACCGATCTGGCCCCAGCCCATCGAGCCGCTGGGCGCGACGACGCACAGTGCGCCGCGGATCGCGGCGAGCGCGGCCTCGCGCGGCAGGCGCGGCAGTCGGGTGAGCCGGTCGGGACCCCAGCGATCGAGCCGGGCGAGCGCCTCGCGGGCGCTGCGGTCGGTCGGCGGGCCGACGATGGTCGCCGTCGCGTCGGGCACCGTCTCGAGGAGGTGCTCGACGTTGTCGACCAGCGTGTCGACCGCCTTCCAGCGCGACATCGAGCCGACGTAGATGACGCGGGTGAGGTCGCGACCGGCGCGCGGCGCGGGCTCCGCCCCCTCGGCCGGCGGATGGGGCCAGGGCGCGTACGCATAGCGCTCGCCGCCGGCCTCGATGGCGCCGCGCTCCATCGGATTGGCGATCATCACCGCCTCGGCCTGGCGACCGAACCAGGTGCGCCAGAGCGCCTGCACCGGATCGCGCAGCGCCGGGATGCCGAGGTGATAGCGGCGCGGCAGCGCGCGCGACTCGAACCAGTGTTCGACGTGCAGCAGGATCGGGGCGGGCGAGCGCTGCTGCACGCGCCGGCCGACGACGACGGTGGACTCGATCTCGCAGACGATGACGTCGGGCTGCAGCGCCGCCGCCCACTCGATGAGGTCGGCGCTCGCGGTGCCGCCCTCCGAGTCGCCGAGGAAGCGCCGGATCGACAGGTTCGGATACTCGGCCGAGAGCGACGCCGCATCGCTCGCCTTGAGCACGTCGGTGGCCGCGCCGATCATCCGGCACTCGACCAGGCCGCGGGCCGCGAGATCGCGCCAGACCATCGCCAGCTCGTTGATCGCCGGATCGAAGGCCGGGAAGATCCCGACGACCTTCAGCGGCCGGTGCGCGCCCGCCGCATCGCGGGTCTCGGGCGGCGTGCCGGCGGGGGTGGCGACGATCATGAGGGGCTCGTGTCGTTGAAGGAGGCGGGGGCCGCCGCGCGTGCTGGGGCCGGCTGCCCGTGCGAGACCATCGAGTCCATCGGATCCTCGCCGCGCAGGCGGGCTCGCAGAGAGCGCACGCGGCGACCGAGCGCGGCGCGCGCGAGCCGCAGGGGGCGGTCGCCGTGGCGCACCTTCGCCTCGAACTCGGCGCGGTCGTGGCCGCTGCCGAGCTGCGCGCGACGCACCAGCAGCGGATCGTCGAGGTCGGCGTTGCGGCCCGCGATCGTCGAGAACGCCCACCGGTAGCCGGCGGCGGCGACCGCGTCGCGCACCTGGCGGTCGAAGCGTCCGCGCGGATAGGCGAAGGCGTCCACCGGCACGCCGAAGGTCTCGCGCAGCATCCGGCGCGAGCCGGCGATCTCGCGCTCGAGTGCCGAGGCGTCGAGCGCGAGCAGATCGGGATGGGTCGCGGTGTGGGAGCCGAGGTCCAGCCCGCGGGCGAGCAGGCTGCGGATCTGGTCCGCGTCGAGCAGGCGGCGCGGCACCAGGCCGTGGTCGGCATCATGGTCGTTCGTGCCGCCGAGCTTGTCGGCGATCATGAAGACCGTCGCGCCGAACCCGTGACGCTCCAGGATCGGCCAGGCCACGTCATGCAGGCAGGTGTAGCCGTCGTCGAAGGTGATGACGACCGAGCGCTCGGGCAGCGGCCGGCCCTCGCGCCGGTTGCGCTCGAGGGTCGCGACATCGATGCCGACATAGCCCCACTCGGCGAGCCAGGCCATCTGCTGCGCGAACTCGTGGGCGGGCGTGGTGTAGCCGGCCTCGAGCGCGGAGCAGGGCTCGGCGATCGCGTGGTACATCAGCACCATCGGGACGTGCACGGACGGATCCTCCGGCGGGGGCGGGTGTCGCCGCCTCAGTACTTGCTCAGGCCGAGCTTGCGCAGCACCGCGCGCTTGCTCACGCGGGCGATGAACACCGCGAACGCGCTCGGCGAGTGCGCGGCATGCCGCCAGCGCACGACCACCTCCTCCCAGCGCGAGGCATCCTGGTTCGAGTGCGAGGTGCTGCCGTCGTGCAGCCGGAACACCGCCAGCGTCTCCTCGACCTGGGCCGGCTGGAAACGCTTGGCCACGCGCAGGAACAGGTCGATGTCCATCGCGTAGCGCAGCTGGGTGTCGAACAGGCCGACTTCGTTGAAGGCCCGCTTGCTGATGAACACCGACGGATGGACCATGCTGACGAACTGCGCCGCATAGCGCCAGTACGAGAAGGGCTTGAGGCCGCGCGGGCCCTCGTCGCGGAAGGTCTTCTCGGGCGTGAAGTGCTTGAGGTGGCCGAACACCCACTCGGCGCCGGTGCGCTGCATCGCCTCGGCGACGCGGGCCAGCACGTGCTCGTCCCAGTAGAAGTCGTCGCCGTGCAGGTGCGCGATCACGTCGCCGGTGGCCTGCTCGATGCCGACGTTCATCGCGCGGCTGATGCCGCCGGTGACGTTCTCGAGGATGCGCGCATCGGGCGCCATCTCTCGGATCATCTCGAGCGTGCCGTCGGTCGAGCCGCCGTCGACGAACAGGTGCTCGACGTTCGGCCAGGTCTGCCGGCGCACCGACGCGATGGTGTCGGCCAGCGTCTCGATGCTGTTGCGGGTGCAGGTGACGATGGTGAACTTCAGGGTCGCCGCCTCGAGCGGGATCGCGGGCGCACCGACCGTCGCCGGCTGGCCGGGGACCGGTGCGGCGGACGTGGCGTGGAGCGTGCGGGGCATCGGCGAGGCGACCGTGGAGGAAGCGGCGTTCATGGGTCAGGACTCCTGCGGGACGGACGGGGCCGGGCGGTTGCGCCGGAACCAGTCGTAGACGATCCAGCCGTAGGCCGGAAAATGGGTGACCGCGTACGCGATCGCGGTGGCGAGGGGCACGCCGGCCGCGCCGTAGCGGTCGGCGAACAGGATCTTCAGGCCGACGCACAGCGGCACGAACACGAGCGCGACGTAGAGCTGCTGCTTGATGACGTTCACGCCGTTGAGGAACATCGCGACGCCCTTGCCGGCGAGGTCGACGGCGACCCACAGCGCGAGCGCGGCGCCCAGCCACGGCGACTTCTCGAAGTGCGGTCCGATCCACAGGTCGATGAGCCAGCCCGAAGCGGCCCAGACCGCGGCGCCGCCGAGCAGGCCGATGCCGACCAGCATCAGGCTGCTGCGCACGAAGGTGCGCTTGACCCAGGCGATGTCGCCCCGGCCCACCGCCTCGCCGTAGGCGGTCCAGAGCGGCGTCAGCGCGAAGCTCGCGGCGATCTCGGGCACCGAGAAGATCTTCTGGTAGACGGTGTAGGTCGCGACGGCCTCGACGCCGACCGTCTGCGCGATGATCAGGTTGTCGGACGCGAAGCACAGCGCCACCGACAGCTCGAGCAGCAGGAACTTGCTGCCGGTGTTCGCGAGGCTGCGGATGTCGGTCCAGTTCAGGTCGCCGCGGCGCGGCAGCAGGTACGGCTCGCGCCAGCCCATCCAGGCCGCCACCGCCACCGACGCGATGATCGGCGCGCCCATCGTCGCGGTGACCATGCCCACCAGGCCCAGGTCGGCGCGGACCACGAGCATCACGAGCAGCAGGGTGAGCACGCTGCCGGCGGCGGTGAGGAAGCCGACGAGGTAGCCCTGCTGCAGCGCGAACTGCAGCCGGCCGAGCGCGCTGGCGGGGATGCGGATCGCGAACAGCACCACGAAGGCGAGCATCGCGGGCCCGGCGACCTGCGCGAGCACCGGGTCCTCGACGCCGATGGCCCGTGCCCACGGCACGAACGGGTAGGCGATGAGGAAGACCGCGATCATCGTGGCGCCGACCACGGTGAGCATGAAGAAGGTGTTGGCGACCGCACGCCGCACCGCGCCGCGGTCGTCGCGGCCGACCGCGTTCGAGACCGCCTGCATCATGCCGGCGCCCAGGCCCAGGTCGGCGAAGCCGGCCATCGCGAGGAACGAGGTGACGGTGGCCCAGACGCCGTAGCCGGCCTGGCCGAGGTAGTTCAGCGCGAGCGGCACCGTCGCGAGCGACAGCACGATCGACAGCGCACGCGCCCCGGCACTCGAGAGCGCGCTCGCGACGATGCGCCCGACCCGCGTGCCGAGCATCGAGCCGATGATCGAGCGCAGGCCGCCGGCCCCAGCCTTCACGCTCAGACGCTCCCGGCGGTGGCACCCGCCATGGCTTCGGGTGCTTCGGCTCGGACGGGGCGGCGTGCGGGCCGCGAGCTCGGCGCCGGCAGCGCCTCGAAGCGGCCGGGGACCGGGTCCGTGATGCGGGCGATCGTCGGCAGCGCCAGGCACAGGCCCCACATCAGCGTGGTGCGCACCTGGATGAGCGGCGTGCCGATCACCATGTCCGGGATCACGAAGGCCATGCCGGCGAGCCCGGCGATGCGCAGCGGGTCGAGTGCGGTGGGCGCGATGCCGGGCTGCCGACGGGCGCCGCGCACGTAGACCGCGGCGACGATCGCGAACAGCACCAGGCCCACGATGCCGGCCTTCAGCCCGAGGTGCAGCAGCCCGCTGTGCAGGAAGTCGCCGGGCCGGTCGCCCTGCTGCCAGAAGATCATGCTGGCGCCGTCGTACTGGCCCCAGGTGCCGATGCCGAAGATCGGGCTCTCGACGAACGACTGCCACGCCAGGCGCAGCTCCATGATCCGCGGATTGTCGGGGCCGTACGGGTCGGGGAGGATGTCGTAGATCCACACCAGCAGGCCGGTGCCGTCGGCCGCGCGGACCTGCGTCAGGCGCTGGCTGGCCGCGATGGTGACGGCGGCGAGCACCGCCGGCAGGCCGATCAGGGCGCCGATCACCTGCTGGCGGCGCGGCAGGCCCGCCATGACCACCAGCAGGGCGAGCACGAAGCCCCCCTGCAGCGTGCGGCGGAAGGTCAGCGCGACCGTCGCCGCGCACAGCAGCACGATGCCCACGCTCACCGCGCGCTTGAACGGCGTGCGGCCGGGGACGGGCGGTCCGATGGCCCGCAGCAGCGCGAGGACCGCGCCGATGGTCATCAGCATCGAGTCGCTGATGTCGAAGAAGGTGATCTTCAGCGCCAGCTTCTCCATCGCCTGATAGACGTTCGACGGGTCGCCGCCGAAGGCCGCGAAGCGCACCAGGCCGTAGACGGCGCGCACGGCCGCGACGGCGATGATGAAGTCCATCAGCTCGCGGGCATCGCGCTCGGTGCGGAAGGCGTTGACCATCAGCAGCACGAAGATGCCCATCCAGACGAGGTTCACGAACCCCATCGGCGAGAGGATCACGCGCAGCTCCTCGCCGAGCCACAGGCCGACCATCACGTGGCCGAACAGCAGCGCGGCGAAGGCGAACAGCCAGGCTGCGACCGGCGCGCCCGCCATCGGACGACCGTTGAGCCTGCGGGCGACGACCGACCAGAACAGGCAGGCGAGCACGCCCCACTGCACGAAGGGGAACAGCAGCTGGCCCGAGCCGCGTGACCAGACGGGGACGCTCGCATCGGCCACCGCCAGCGTCGACTCCGGCATCGTGAACATCAGGAGCAGGAACGGGTAGGCGAGCAGCGTGGGCCGGCGCAGGAGCAGACCGGCCGCGAGCACGCCGGTGGCCGCGACGCCGAGCGCGACGAGCAGCGTGATCAGGGTCGACGGGTCGGTGAAGTCGATCGACATGCCGGGCGAGGAGGGAGGGAGGTGGATCGCTCGCAACGGATCGATTGTCCGCGCCGCGACACGTTCGTATTCTACGGGCCGCGCCCCGGGGGCCGCGTGACCGAATGCACCGTCCACACGTCGGCCTGGACCGGTCGGCCAGTCCGGGCTTCGCGCATCATCGGCAGATCCCGGCCAATGCGGGACGACCGTTGACGCTCCCGGTACCGACACGAACCGTTGCAGCCTGTGAACATCGTGATCCGGAGCGACTTCGATCACTTGGCCGGTCGGCGCTCGCGCCTATGATTGCGGCACGCTACCGGCCCGGTCAGGACGCGACGTCTGGATGTGACGAATGCGCGTGCGTCGTCGACGCGAACCGGTGCAGGCAGACGGCAACACCTCATCACAAGGGATAGACATGGCTTCCAAGTTTCGTCGTTCGATCGTTCTGTCCGCGGGCGCCGCGGTCACGCTGGCTGCCTGCGGTGGCGGCGGTTCGTCCGACAGCGCCGCTCCGGCACCCGCGCCCGTCAACCCGGTGTCCTCGCTGACCGCGAGCCTGACCGCGCTGTTCGCGTTCCCCGGTGACACCAAGCAGCTGTCCGTCACGGCCAAGGACGCGGCCGGTGCCGCGGTCGCGAGCCCGGCCGTCACCTGGTCCTCCTCGAACACCGCCGTGGCCACCGTCGACTCGACCGGCAAGGTCACCGTCGTCGCCACCGGCGCCGGCAGCTGCAACATCGTCGCCACCTCGGGCACCGTGACCGCCACGGTGCCGCTGACGGTCAATGCCACGCCGGCGAGCGTCGCCGACCTGGTCAAGGCCTTCCCGTTCACCAAGGCCGGCGCGGGCGTCGGCACGGGTACGGCGCGCTTCGAGTGGTCGGCTGCCTCCGACCTGTCGCAGGCCGATGCGGACCTGCAGGAGAAGCGCGCGGCCTTCATCGCCGCCAGGCTGCAGTCGTACTACCCGGAGGCCTCGGTGCCGATGGACTGGTATTTCACGACCGACAAGGCGCTGCTGACCCGGCACGCCGCTCGGGTCGCGAACCTGAGCGCCGACGAAGTCGCCAAGATCGACAACCTGGTGCAGGCGCCGGACGCCAACGGCCGGATCGCGAGCTTCTACTACCTGCGCAGCGGCGAGAACCCCACCGCGACGATGATGCACGAGTTCGGCGAGTTCTCGCTCGACGCCTGCGTCAAGACGACCAGCACGGCAGATGCCTACTCGCTCGGCTTCCTGCGCGAAGGCGGCGGCCTGTACTGGGAGAGCGGCACGATCGATGCGACCACCGGCGCGTTCACCTGGACGAAGCCGCGCAGCGATCTCATCACCAGCTTCAAGACCTTCGCGGTGAGCTCGCCGTCGACGCTCGACGTCGCCACGCTCAAGACGAAGACCTACGACGAGATCGTCGCCAGCACCGGCACGAACCCGACGGACCGTACCGCGCTGTACCCGGCGAGCGCGATGCTGTACTCGTACCTGCAGACCACGTACCCGACGCAGCTCGCGACGCTGATCACGGAACTGTCGGCCGGCACGGGCAACAGCTTCACCGGCGGTGGCGTGACGTACACGCTGAACGGCACGGGCGCGGTTGCCCGTCTGATCGTGCTGCTGACGGCGGCCTCGCCGGCGATCACCACCGAGAGCGCGCTGACCACGGCGTACTCGAACTGGGCGCTCGCGCTCACGGCCTGACGACCTCTGCAGCACCGCGCCTCCGGGCGCGGTACCCCGACAACGGCCCGGTCTTCCCGGGCCGTTGTCGTTGCAGGGGCTGCGTCATGTGCGACGATTCGTGCATTCCGCCGCTGCGCCGTGGTCGACGCGGGCTCATCGTGACGGTTCGGCGAGCGAACCGGACCGGTGGCGCGCCGCTTGCCAAGACGAAAGGTGGAAGATGAGCGCAGCCGAGCCGACGACCGTTCTCGAAAGGCGCCCTTTGAGCCCAGCCTCCGCGCGTGCGGTGCGACCCGATCCGATCCGCGTCCACATCGTTTACCAGACCGACCCGCAGGGCGTGATCGCCGGCGGGATCGACACCTTCATCCGCGGCATGGTGCGCAACGCGCCGGCCGACTTCGACATGGGCATCGTCGGCCTCACCGCCGACCCGGCGGCGCGCCCGGTCGGGCGCTGGAGCCGCTGCGAGGTGGACGGCCGCACGGTGGGCTTCTTCCCCGTCGGCGAGCTGGGCGACACCACGCGGCGCAGCCGGGTGCCGCTCACCGTGCGGGTCGCCGCCGGCGCGCTGCGCCACCGCGCCGCGGTCGCCGAGGCGGACGTGCTCGACTTCCATCGGCCGGAGTCGGCACTGCCGCTGCTGTGGACCAACCGCGTTCGCCACTGCTACATCCACCAGAACATGGTGTCGCTCAAGAGCCGGCATGCCGACATCAAGTGGGCGGCCGCCCCGAGCCTGTACTACCGGCTCGAGGCGGCGGCGTTCCGTCGGATGGACCGCGTCTGGTGCGTGCGCGAGGACGCCGCCCATGCCTATCGCGAGCGGTTTCCCGAGTTCGCCGGGCGCTTCGCGTTCCTGCCGACCTGGACCGATCCGGCGACCTTCCACCCCGTGGCCGGTGACCACCGCGCCACGCGTGCGGCCGCCTTCGAGCCGGCATGGGGCCTCGACGCCTCGCACGAGGTGGCGATCGCGGTCGGCCGGCTCGACCGGCAGAAGAACCCCGGGCTGATGATCGAGGCCTTCGCGCGCGTGGCCGCCTCGCGACCGGCGCTGCGGCTGGTGCTGGTCGGCGACGGCGTGCTGCGCGCCGACGTCGAGCGCCAGATCGCCGAGGCCGGGCTCGGTTCGCGTGTCGTGCTGGCCGGACTGCAGCCGCCGTCGCGCATCGCCGCGATGCTGCGCGCGAGCGACGTCTACCTGATGTCCTCGGGCTACGAGGGCATGCCGATCAGCGTCCTCGAGGCGCTGGCGAGTGGCCTGCCGGTCGTCTCGACCGACGTCGGCGAGGTGCCGCGCGTGGTCGCCGGCGGCCGCAGCGGTGAGGTGGTGGCCGAGCAGACCGCCCCGGCGCTCGCCGACGGCCTCGCCCGGGTGCTCGCCGATCGCGGGCGCTACACGCGCGCGGCCTGCGTCGCGAGCGCCGCGCCGTTCACGCCCGGCAAGGTGCTGGGCTCGGTGTTCGATGCCTATCGCGAGGACGTCGCGCGGCTGCGCGCCGCCCGTCGCGCCTGAGGCAC